>JAHDBO010000289.1 GCA_020630355.1 Saprospiraceae bacterium | reverse complement strand
GATAGATTCCTCGCATCATTTTACCTAATCCAACCATGAACTTAGAGGGCGCAAACGCCAACTGAATCCAAGGCGCGGAAGCAATCAAACCTTTGATATTAGGTTTGTTTTTGATGGTATAATTCAAAACTAGATTGCCCCCCATACTATGCCCGTATAGAAAGACAGGAAGCCCGGCATAGTGTTCTGCTACTTTTGAAAAAGCCGTTTTGACATCCGCTAGGTAATGCTCCACAGATGGGGTGTGCCCTCTTTTGCCTTCAGATTGTCCATGCCCGATATGGTCATAAGCCATCACACTATAGCCCGCTGCATTGAAAAACGCTGCAAAATGCGGATAACGCTCGCAGTGTTCCCCTTGGCCGTGTACCAATAAGAGGATTGCTTTGGGATTTTCAACATCCCACCTAGTTCCATAGATTTTCAATCCATCTTTGGAAGACCAGCTGATTTGACTTTTGTTAGACATGGCATTTGTTATTTGTGAACAAAATTAACGAAACAAGACCTTATTTTGCCAAAGTAAGACCGAAAAAACCTCAAAGAGCTTTCAAAGTAGTTCAATCAAAGAAAAAAATACTTTTTAAGCGCAATTTTTATTTTAAAAGATTAAAAATATCACTACATTTGCGCCTCTTATTTATCCAACAGGAAAAAACGTAGTAAAATGGACGCGATTAAGTTTGTTCAAAGCGAGATGTCTAAAATCAATAATATCCCAGAATTCAGAGCTGGAGATAACGTTGCAGTTAGTTATAGAATTATCGAGGGTAGCAAGGAAAGAATCCAGATATTCAAAGGCGATGTCATCCAAATAAAAGGCGAAGGAAACGGAAAAACTTTCACAGTAAGAAAAATATCGAATGGTGTTGGAGTGGAAAGGGTCTTCCCAATGGCTTCCCCAAACATTGCAGAACTAAAAGTATTGAAAAGAGGTAAAGTGAGACGTTCGAGATTGTTCTATTTGAGAGACCTTGTTGGTAAGAAAGCAAGAATCAAAGAGAGAAGAAACTACTAATTCTTACTACCAAAAATATAGAAGCCCATCGAACTTTCGATGGGCTTTTTTCATTTTAGTGCTGGTCAAAAAATAACTTCCCGATTTAGGATTTTGGCGAATAGCTTTAAAAAATCTGCTCGGTCAAAAAAGGTACTTATTTTTGTCCTAGCACTTACTAAATCATTAAATATTCCTTCAAAACAAGTATATTGTTTCTTTTACAGAGACCATTACAGACCATATTTATCAAATAACTATCTTCAGCTATGAGCATAAAATCCAATCTATTCTTCTTTTTTTGCTATTGCTGCACTTCTATTTTACAAGCGCAAACCACGCCTAGAGAAGTCTTATACATTGATTATGACAATAATTCGTGTATGAAAAAATATGAATATCGCTTTAGTGAAAATCAACTAGGCAATGGCTATATGGTGTATCATTTATACCAAACTAAATTGGAACACCTCGTATTAGAAGTTGGAATTGAAAATAAAAACAACCAATCCTATAAACCTGCCTTAGTAAAAAAATGTAATGAGGTCAATTTCGATGAGGCGCTCGTCCGAAAAATCAATAATCGGCTACTGGATGTATACATCGTCAGGAAAACGGGAGAGGAATACAATGTTTCTAAGGTCGCCCTTGCTGGTTTGATGGAAGAGTTTGACAATAAAGTCCGATACAAATCTATTGATTATGGCTTCGATTTTGATGTCAATTCTAGTCCATCCATCAATAATATATCAGATAGAATAACAGATACCGAAGTGTACTATATTAATAAGGGAGATGCGACTTGCTCGAATGCTTATTACTTCCGTAAAATACCCAACTCCACCTGTAAGCCTTATTCTCAGCTCACTTATATTCCGGGTATCGGGATAACAGAAGAAAAAACAGGGCTGAACGATGAACAGACCACCAAAAACTACATGACATTGACCAAAATCAATGGGCATCCATACAATGAATATATGGATGTTTTCTGCCGAGGTGGGGAGCTAATCGACCCTTCATTCAATGTTACTACTTATAAAACACTACCCGTGACGCCTCCGCCTGCCCTTGTGGTAGAGGAGACCCCTCCGCCAGCAGAACCAGTTCCTACAGCCGAATCTAGCGCTGCTCCTACAGAAGAATTGGTAGCAAGAGCTGCCCCAGTGGAAAACAGAATTGTATGCTCCAATGAATCCCGTACGGGCGTACACGTAGTGCAACAAGATGAAACCTTACTAGGAATTGCAAGAAGAAATGGCGTACTCGTCAGTCAAATCCGTGCTTGGAACAATATGAAAGACGACCAAGAGCTAATTTATCCTTGTACAGAACTAGCGGTAACAGAGCCAGTAAGCTTTGCTTCAAAAGGTGGTGCTACATTGACCAAAACCGTAAACATCAATCCGAAAGATGCTGAAGGGTTTCATACCGTTCAGGAGGGAGAAACCGTAGCTAGTATTGCTAAAGCTCATGGATATACCATAGAAAAATTAATGGGCATGAACGACATGACGAATACTATGATTTTCCCTGGGCAACAACTCAAAACTTCAGATTGCGTCTGTCCCGCACCAGAGGCTGGCCCTACGGAATTTACAGCAAAAGGAGGGGATGACATTCCTGTCGTTGCCAAATCCGTCTCCAACAACTACATCACCCATAAAGTACAAGCTAAGGAGACCTTATTTGGTATCGCAAAGCAATATAAAACTTCCGTCAAAGAGCTCTTAATTTTGAATGATATTGACGACCCTACCAGTATCGGTATTGGTACGGTGTTGAGGGTGCGGTAGTTTGTAGTTTGTAGTTTGTAGTTTGTAGTTTGTAAAGATGGAAAAGGCAATTCTAATTGAAAAGTTCCAGTTGTATTTGGATTCTTCTAAGTATCTGGTATATCCAAATACCTTAAAAATC
>JAHDBO010000288.1 GCA_020630355.1 Saprospiraceae bacterium | reverse complement strand
CCCGTTTCTTCTTCGACTCCGTAGAAGGTAGGTTGGTAGACTTTTCCAGAAAAATTGACAGGAGAACCATGAGATAAATGTCCTCCATGAGCCAAGTCAAACCCAAGCACTTTATCTCCTGGATTCAGCACGGCTAAGAATAGGGCTGCATTGGCTTGTGCCCCAGAGTGGGGCTGTACATTGGCGTAAGCAGCTCCGAAGAGCGCCTTCGCTCTATCAATCGCTAATTGTTCTACTTGGTCGACGACTTCACAACCGCCATAATATCTTTTACCAGGATAACCCTCGGCGTATTTGTTGGTTAGACAAGAACCCATTGCATCCATTACTTCTTGAGAAGTGAAATTTTCAGAGGCAATCAGTTCGATACCATGACGTTGGCGTTCTAGTTCTGCTTCTAGCAGGGAAAAAATTGCTTTATCTTTACGCATGTCAAGCACTTTTATCGGATACAGCCTAAGTTGTAAACCGTTTTTTGAAACAAGAATTTAGATTTTTAGAGATTGGAAATAATCTACTAACTATCTTTTACACCGCAAATTTAACTAAACTTTTATGGATACTAAACGCCAAATTGCGAAGACTTATCTACAGGCCTTAGAAAATTCTAATGAAAACGTTATAGTGTCCCTTTTTGCAAAAGAGGGGCTGGTGTTTTCTCCGTTATATGGTGAAATGAGGGCGGCTGATTTCTACAAAAAGCTATTTCAAGATTCTTTAGATTCCAGTATCGAATGGAAACGGTTTTTTGAAAACGATAAGGAGGCAGTCGTCAATTTTACGTATCATTGGACTATGAAAAATGGGGAAAAAACAGCCTTTGATTGTGTTGATATTTTCGACTTTAACGATAAAAATCAAATCACACTATTGACCATTATTTATGATACCGCACGCACGAGACCTAGTTTTGATAAATTGAATCAAAAATGACTAAGATATATCCTGACATGAAGCCTTCATTCTTCCAAAACCTGAAGTGGACAACTTCCCTTAGCTCTGGTCTCATATTGTTTTTAATCTTTTCTGTTTTCTGCCTTTCGGCAAAAACGGACCGTTATCGGGCTTCGTGGCGAGAAAATCCCAGTACAACGATGGTGCTAGGCTGGGACCAGCTATCAGGTTCAAATCCTACCTTATTATATGGTGTCGAAACAGACGTACGGCAAAACGGGAATTATGAATTTGCGGTCAATCAATTTTATATAGTGGATAGCAAGGGAATGAAAAATTATTTTGCACGCTTACGCAATCTGATTCCAAATACAGTTTATGCTTTTGAAATACGAGATAGTGAAGGGGCAAGCCGTCGGATGACTTTCAAAACGGCTACTGATATTCCAGACATTCCCTTGTCTATTATAGCAGGTGGCGACTCTAGGAACAATCGGGATGCTAGGAGAAACGCCAATTTGTTGGTGGCGAAATTGCGGCCCGATTTTGTGCTCTTTGCAGGGGATATGACAGGAGGGGACTCAGGGCGAGAGTGGCGCAACTGGATGGACGATTGGCAAATGACCATTGGCAGAGATGGGAGGATCACCCCGATTGTGGCAGCGCGTGGCAACCATGAATTTTCAAATCGGAGCATTATCGAAATGTTTGACGTCAAAAATAAAGGGGTGTTTTATGGCTTGACTTTTGGCGGAAGCCTATTAAGAGTATATACCTTAAATAGCCTTATAGCTGTGGGTGGCGACCAAGCACTCTGGTTGGAGAAAGACCTATCGAGGCATCAAAACTTCATTTGGAAAACCGCTCAGTATCATTATCCGACCCGACCCCATACCCGAAAGAAGAAAGAACGCAATGCCCAGCGAGCGCATTGGGCGAATCTCTTTTTGCGTTATGGCGTACAGTTGGCCGTCGAATGTGACGCCCACGTCGTGAAATCTACCTACCCGATTGTGCCATCCACAGCAGCAGGGAGCGACGAAGGGTTTATTCGGGATGATGAGCGAGGGACTGTCTACGTCGGGGAGGGCTGCTGGGGGGCGCCTTTGCGGCGAAATAATGATGACAAAAATTGGACACGAGCAAGCGGTAGCTTCAATCAGGTCAAGTGGTTGTTTGTTGATAAGAACCAAATTCAAATTCGGACCGTAAAAACGGATGATGCAAGTCGAGTGGCGTATCTGAAAGACCTCACTAAATTTGAAATTCCTAGAGGGATTGATATATGGCGTCCAAGGACGGGAGATGTGGTTTCTATCAAAAATAAAAAACCATCGGAAGGAACATATCAAAGCGACACGACACCAATGAAACAAGAATCGGGCGTCACACAAGGAGGAGTCACTAGCCCTGTAAAACCATCAAAGAAAGAGAGCCTGATGATTTCTACCAAAGCCCTGAAGGTAGAACCAATGAAACCGATTTTTCCTACAGAAATCATCAATTTTGTCGTAAAAAAAGAAGGTTTAGATGTGGCTATACACTGGGAAGCTGTTCACGACCAAGCTTCAACAAGCTACGAGCTTCAGCGGCTCAATGAAAATGGTAGTTCTCAGCGAATCGCCCTGATTAATGGAAGAGATAATGAAAAGAATAGCTACGAAATCCCCGATAAGAATGCGATTATATTGTATCCAAATGCAACTTACAGGCTCAAGCAAGTAGGGAGTGATGGCCAAGAGTCTTTATTTCAAGGGAAGATGCTCTTTGAAACAAAAAAGGAAGCATTTCAGGTTTTTAATAAGGATGATAATGGGATGATACGCATTCCTTATACTATGGAAGCAAAAGGAATTGTTCAGTTTTTGGTGAAAAATGCGAAAGGTGTAGTGTTGGTGGACGAACAGTTTGAACAGGACGGGGGGAACTACATCAAATCCTTGGATGTCGCCGTATTGAAAAAGGGGAAGTACATATTGCAATTGCTTGTCGATAAAAAAATCAAAGGGAAGCACCTCGTGGTTGTA
>JAHDBO010000287.1 GCA_020630355.1 Saprospiraceae bacterium | reverse complement strand
ACAAATATTACCCGAAACCCGAAACCCGAAACCCGAAACCCGAAACCCGAAACCCATTTTATGGCCCAAGAAAAAAATAAGAATGTTGGTTTTTCCCAGTTAGGGCGGCTTCTGACTTGGGCAAGACCCTACAAAAAGGTATTTGTCTTTGCGGCAGTTTTGGCAGTGGTGCTTGCACCCGTTGCGATACTCCGACCTTTTTTGATACAGAAAACCGTGGACGATTATGTGTTGAAATACGATTTGGAGGGGCTTGTTTTTATGATAGGCTTGTTGGTTGGCGTGTTGTTTTTGGAAGCAGCTTTGAGATATATTTTTATTTATGCTACCAATTGGCTAGGGCAAACGGTGATTCGAGACCTGCGGGTTGCTGTGTTCAAACATATCACTAGATTGCGTTTGACTTATTTTGACAATACGCCCATAGGGCAGTCTACTACTAGGACAATAAACGACATAGAAACAATCAACACAGTCTTTTCGCAGGGTGTCATTACCATTGTAGCGGATTTGCTAACGTTATTTGCGGTACTAGCCGTGATGTTTTATACTTCCGTAAAATTGACCTTAGTTTGCTTGGTGACCTTGCCCTTATTACTAATGGCGACTTATGTGTTTAAAGAAAAGGTGAAAGCTGCTTATCAAATCGTTCGGAATGAAATTTCTACAATGAACTCCTTTTTGCAAGAAAGGATTACAGGGATGAAAATTGTACAGATTTTCAATGTGGAAGAACAGGAGCTAAAGAAATTTAAAAAAATTAATCGTCGTTACACTCAAGCCAATTTAGATTCTATCTTATACTACGCTATCTTTTTCCCTGTTGTTGAAATTCTATCAGCAGCCTCACTAGGTTTAATGGTTTGGTGGGGCGCAAGGGGCGTGATAGCAGGCGAAGTAACGCTTGGTGCGCTTGTTGCCTTTCCCTTGTATCTTGGGATGTTGTTCCGCCCCGTTCGTATGCTAGCGGATAAGTTCAATACCTTACAAATGGGCTTAGTGGCTGCCAATAAGGTCTTCACGATTCTGGACAATAAATCCAAAATAGAAGATACTGGAACGTTTGTCAAAGAAAAACTGGATGGAGAAATCGAATTCGAGAAGGTCAATTTCGCTTATAATGGGATTGATTTGGTCATCAAAGATTTGAGTTTCGAGGTTGAAAAAGGGGAGACATTGGCAATAGTAGGTTCTACTGGCTCTGGCAAAACGACGATCATCAATATTTTAAATCGTTTTTACCCTATCCGCAACGGTGTTATCCGAATTGATGGCAGGGATATAAAAGAGTACGACTTAGCGGCGCTTCGAAGCCGCATTGCTATCGTACTTCAAGATGTTTTCTTGTTTTCGGGTTCTGTGATGGAGAATATTACGCTCCGCAATCCTGATATACCAGAAACGAGGGTTTATGAGGCTGCCAAGATGATAGGCGCACATGAGTTTATAGAAAAATTGCCCAATGGTTATCAATATGAGGTGCGCGAGAGGGGCGCAACCTTGTCGATGGGGCAGCGGCAATTGATTTCCTTTGTCCGTGCCTTGGTGTATGACCCCGATATTTTGATTTTGGATGAAGCGACCTCTTCAATCGACCCAGAAACAGAAAGTGTTATCCAGTATGCTATCGAAAAACTGATTGCGAAACGTAGCTCCATCATCATTGCCCATCGATTGACGACCATTCGGCACGCCGACAAAATTATGGTTTTGCACAAGGGGCAACTACAGGAAATCGGTACTCACGATGAGCTGCTTCAAAATGAAGACGGTCATTATAGAGAATTATATGAAATGCAGTTTGTAGCTTCATCTTCTGAAGCCTGATTTTTTGGCGAAAGCCTAAGCAATTTCTCCACCACAACTCGAACCTGCCCCAGCGGTACAACCATAACAGTGTTGATTGAAAACAATATTTCTTTGATTCAATGCGTCCGCATCAAAGGTGCTAAGGTGCTGTGCCTTGGAAGCGACTTTCAAGTCTAGCATCTGATTGAAATCACAGTCATACAAGTATCCGTCCCAGCTTACGGAAATGGTATTGCGGCACATCAAACCCATGACCGTGGCAGGGTTGAAGGCATCGACTAATGTCTGCATGTATTCTTCATAGTTCCCCGTTTCAATCAAGTAATCCAAGAACCGACTGATAGGTAAATTGGTGATTGCAAATAAACTATTAAAATCAATGTCGAATTTACGTTTGAGCTGTCGCTTGAACTCTGCTTGCAATTCCGCCTGGTTGCCAGGGAGGTAAGCCCCTTGAGGGTTGTGTACCAAATCCAGTTTCAGCCCCGTGCCTGCCTTTCCATAACCCACCGCATTGAGCATTTGCAAAGCTTCGATAGAATCTTCAAAAACCCCATCACCTCGTTGTCCATCGGTTCTTTTCTTAGAAAAATAGGGCAGGGAGGAGACGATGTGTACCTTATGTTCCGCAAAGAAATCAGGTAAATCGTAGTATTTCTTATTAGCTCTAAGAATCGTTAGGTTGCATCGGTTGATCACTTGTTTACCAAGTTTAGAACACGCCTCTACAAACCAGCGAAAATGTGCGTTCATTTCTGGTGCGCCTCCTGTAATATCCACGGTGTGGATGCTAGGTGTAGCCGCTATGATTTCCAGACAGCGTTCTAAAGTTTCCCGACCCATGTTTTCTTCCTTACGGTCTGGGCCTGCATCTACGTGACAGTGCGCACAAGTTTGATTGCATAACTTTCCAATGTTCAATTGAAAGATTTCAATGGGAACAGGCTTTACAGAAGTATAACCTGCTGCTGCCACTTTTTTGGTAAAAGGAGTTACTGAAGTCTCGGTCATCGCCTTTCCATTCAGTACTTGCAACTGAAAAAAGGTATCTTTTAATTGGTTGTCTTTTGCTTTTAAAGACTTCGTTTTTTGCTTAATTGCCATTGGATTGATTTAGTGGTCGAGT
>JAHDBO010000286.1 GCA_020630355.1 Saprospiraceae bacterium | reverse complement strand
GAGAAGCTATTTTGAGTAAAGACGTCGGGATGATGGCAATCGCCTCAAATCTAGTACTTAATGAATCGCTTGACTTTAAGCGATTCTGGCAAGATTCTACTTTTATAGAAACAGCTCAGAAAAACTTATCACTTCCCAAAGAAGCCGAAGCCTATATTGCTTTACAACGCAGCATCGATTTCCTCAAAGGAAATGAGAAGAGCGGTGTGGGAACTTTAGATTATAATAACCCTATCAACTGGGCAGCACTTGATGGAATCAACGAACGTACTCGAGCTATCATAGCGACCTCCAAAGGTAATTTTACACTACAATTTTATCCGAAACTGGCCCCTGGTTCTGTCGAAAATTTTGTGCGCTTGGCAAAAGATGCCTATTTCGACAATAAGTTCGTACATCGAGTAGTCCCCAATTTTGTGATTCAGACAGGTTGTAATCGGGGAGATGGTATGGGGAGCGAGGATTTTTCCATTCGTTCGGAATTGGCACAAGCTTACTACGACGACGAAGGTTATGTAGGTATGGCCTCGGCAGGACGACATACAGAGGCGACCCAGTGGTTTGTTACCCATTCTCCAACGCCTCACCTAGATGGGCGTTATACCATTTTTGCTAAAGTAATCGACGGAATGGAAGTCGTTCACCAAATCCAGCAAGGGGATAAAATTGCCAAAGTGGTGATTAAGTAATATTGTAAAAAAGCGATACAGTCAAGCTTGGGAAGGAAAAAATATTTCTTTAAGCTTATAAATAAATGCTTTTCTCTAATCTTTAGGGAAAAGCATTTGCTTATGATTTTTTATAATATATTTCAATGTGTATTAGAATATATTATGTCACATATTTTATAAATAAACAATAGTTTTAATTTAAAAAAATTCTTAAATCGTTAATAATTAATTATTTATAAAAAATCATATTCGCAAAATAAAAATTAGTTTCTTTCAAGAATAGTTAGCATTTTTGTATTGGAAAACAATCGATTTCCTCTGTTTTTAACCAATTTTTTACTCAACCCTCACTATATGCACCCCCGTGATTTTGGTAGAAAAAAAGATTTAAAAGATCTTCTTAGACGCTATGAAGGTATGTCACAAGATGGAACGGTCGGTTTCTTTGAGGAAACGGAGTTGAATCGCTTGATTGACTATTATGAAGAGCAGCATGATTATGTAAAGGCACTACACGTTACGGGTACGGCCACCGAGCAATATAGTTTTACTTCTCAATTCTATTTACGCAAATCAAAAATCCTTTTACATCTCGGAAAAGGGGAGGATGCGATGGATTTTTTGGAGAAAGCCCAAATTTATGGTTCTTCAGGAGTAGATTTCCATTTACTCAAAGCGAAAGCGCTCACCTGTTTAGGGGAACATAAGGAGGCTCTAGATTTACTGTATGGGTATATTGAATGGGTTTCAAAAGAAGAGTTGGCAGAAGTCTACTTTACCATTGCCAATATCTACGAGCATCAGGAAGCTTATGATAAGATGTTCTTAGCGCTTAGGCAGTCCATTCTACACGATACCGAAAACGAAGAGGCCTTCGAGCGGATGTGGCTCTGTGTGGAATTGACAAAACGCTACAAGGAGAGTGTCTTGTTTCATCAAAAAATCATTGACCTTACACCTTATTCCAAACAAGCTTGGTACAATTTGGGACAGGCTCATTTTTGTTTGCAAGATTATGAGAATGCGATTGAGGCATTTGAATATGCTTTCATTATCGATGACCAATTTGATTTTGCTTATAAAGATGGCATCGAAGCTTGTATAGAGTTAGGGGATTATGCGAAAGCCTTAAAATTCACTCTAGAGGCGGTTGAAAATATACCAGAAGATGCTGATTTGTATTTAAAGCTTGGGCAGATTTATCTTCATTTCAAAAAATATCAAAAAGCGAAACAGGCTGCTCTTACTGCGCTTAAAATCGAGCCAAATTATCCAGAAGTTCACTTTACTTTAGGGGAGATTTATTTCAAAGAAGAGAATTATGTTTCTGCCATTCATTCCTATAGAAAAGCGGTAGAACTCGATACGAAGCGAGAAGAATATGTAGCAGCGCTAGGAGAAGCTTATTTCCAAATAGAAGCTTATGAAGAAGCTAATGATTGCTTCCAAATCGCAACAGAGTTAGCACCAGAAGCATTGGAGTATTGGATTCAGTACGCTTCTTTCTTGATGGATATAGATGAACTTGAAGAGGCATTGGAGGTCATAGAGGTAGCACACTCTGCTACAATCGGTACAGACTTGCTTTATTGCGAAGCGGCTTGTTTGTTTAAAATGGGACGTCGCCAAGAAGCGATGCTAAAATTGGCACTTGCCTTGGAAGAATCTAAAGAGACTTTGCATACGCTTTTTGAATTGCACGAGCTTTTAGAAACAGACCATGAAGTCCTTCAATTGATTGAGCAATACTGATTATTCCATACTCAAAGCTCGCATTTTTTTGGTGTATGTTTGAATGATTTTTAAGGTGCTTTCATCTTTGTTATAGACAGAGTACCAGCCTTGGTGTTCATGCGGCGGATCTCCAATAAAATCATCTCCTTTTTGCCAGATGGCCTTGGGTTTTCTCGGTCTACCGATACCTCCCCAAGCCCAGAAATTGCCGCCAGCAACGGCCGTTTTTATAGAAGCCTTTTCGTGTATTAAAGCAAATAAATCTTCAAAGTATTTGTCTCGCCAAACGGTCGTGGCATTAGGATCGTGGTCGTTTCCATCCCTTGCGATCCCAAACTCTTCTATCACCATCGGTTTGTTGAGTCTCGAGATTTTTGACAATTCACTTTCAAGATAATCTTTAGCTGCTTGGAAAGCTTTAGGATAGGTAGCTTCGGGTTTTAGTGGGTCGTACCAGCCCCAGTTTTGTATCCAGATATGGATAGTCACATAGTCGATATAAGTAGACTGATGGTCTTTTCGGATACGGTTGCCATT
>JAHDBO010000285.1:1365-2954 GCA_020630355.1 Saprospiraceae bacterium | reverse complement strand
GCCAATTTCATCAAAGTAAAGGTTCTCTTGCATGACAATGCGAAGCTGGCAGTTTTCGCCCGAGCATTTCCCAAACCAGTAGCCCGCTTTATTGGCAAGGTCGGAGGAGATGAGCTTACGGGGTTTCTCCACACTAGGCGTTTTGGTATAAACGTAGTAATACAGATTTTGAAAAGGGTAGGTATCCGTATGTTCTACATCCAAGAAAAGGTCGTACAATTGCGTGGTGTCTTTTATTTCAAAGGAGAAATCTATTTTTTCATCATGTGCCCATCCTTCTGCTGGTATATCTATTTTATTTTCATAAAAAAAAGACTCCCCACAAGCAAAACAAGTTAAGGTCAGCAAAAAGAAAAAGAGGAAGTATGGTTTCATAGTAGAATAGCTGTGGATTATAGGTTTTCTATTAGAAAATAAAAATAGAAGTAAAAGGCGTGATTACAAGGAGGAAATGTTTTAAAAACGAAAAATAAGAAGGTCTGGTATATCAATAGTTCTTGTTTTGAGCGGCTTTTTGAAAGAGGGCGCTTTTGGATTTTGTTGGAATAGGTGCTAATTTGGGAGGCGAATGAAAAGTTTGAGGTTTCAGAGTATCGATACATTTTTCCAAGCAAGGAGAATCAACTACCAAGGAGTCATCCACGTAGTATTATTTTTGGTGTTTTTATGTTCAACTTTACACCTCCATGCGCAGTCAGATAGTCAAGGCGTGATAGATTCGCTAGAGCTTCAGCTTCAAATCATAGAGACACAGAGAGCCGACGATTATACGGACTTCTTATTGGTCGTAGGTGGTCTACTTGCTATGATTGTGATTATGGGTTTTTATGGTTTTTTTGTTTTCCGAAAGGCAAATATCAAACTCGCTCAAAAAAATAAGGAAGTCGTACAAGAACGTAAAAACGTCGAGGCGATGCTCACGAATATCCTCCCCGAAGAAATTGTACAAGAACTCCAAGAAAAAGGCAAGGCACAACCTCGGCAATTCAAACATACAACGGTGATGTTCACCGATTTCGAGGGCTTTACTAGAATTTCGGAGCAGATGCCCCCCGAAGAACTGGTACAAGAATTGAATACATGTTTCTTGGTTTTTGATACGATTGTTGAAAAATATAATTTAGAAAAAATAAAGACGATTGGAGATGCCTATCTCTGTGTAGGCGGCGTGCCCTCTCCTAATAATGAGCATCCCACCAATGCGGTAAAGGCTGCCATGGAGATGCAAACCTATATGCGCAAACGCTATGAAGAAAAAACGGCACAACGCATCCCTTATTGGAAAATGAGGGTAGGGATTCATTCAGGTCAACTCATTGCTGGCGTAGTAGGAAAGAATAAATTTGTCTACGATATTTGGGGTGATACCGTCAATACCGCTAGTCGCTTAGAGACTGGATGTGAACCAGGGAAGATTAATATTTCTGGTGTAACGCATCGGCACGTTCGGCATCTTTTTGATTGTACTTATCGAGGTGCTATCCCTTCTAAAAACAAGCACCGCATAGAGATGTATTTTGTGGAAGGCTATGCGCAAGAACGTTTCGAGACCGTGACCCGTGATGAAGATTGATTTCTAAAAATGAATC
>JAHDBO010000285.1:0-1265 GCA_020630355.1 Saprospiraceae bacterium | reverse complement strand
TATGTGCCAGGAGCGGAGGATTATATCAAGGAGGCACTAGAGTGGTGTGGCTTGAAACCTGATGAAGGGCCGGGTTATGGCGGTGATTTTGGACCGTACCGACAATCGGAGCGGAAGCATCTATACAAGCAATATGCCGATGCGATGCTTGCCTCTGGCAATGCTTATTATGCCTTTGATACGCCAGAAGAGTTATCGAAAGCACGAACGGCCCTAGAAGAGCAAGGAGAAACTTTTATCTATAATGCACAGTCTAGAGGGCAGATGACCAATGCCTTGACGCTGTCTGAAGAAGAGGTGGAAGCACGTCTAGCGAGTGGGGCACCTTACACCATCCGCCTGAAAATCCCTGCGGATGAGCAAATTGCGATTGAAGATATAGTAAGAGGGACGGTGACCTTCGACTCTAACGAATTGGATGATAAAATTATCCTTAAAGGAGATGGTATGCCAACCTATCACTTGGCGAATATCGTGGATGACCATTTGATGGAAATCACGCATGTCATCCGAGGGGAGGAGTGGTTGCCGAGTACAGCGCATCACGTATTGATGTACCGCTTTATGAATTGGACGCCACCTAGTTTTGCGCATTTACCTTTGATATTGAAGCCAGCACCAGCTTCGTTCATTACGGGGAAGACGACGGATTTGTATGCGGAGAAATTCACAGAAGAATTTTTCAAAAAACACCCAGATTATACCTTAAAAACAAAAGAAGAGGTTCAAGCTTTTATTCGTAATATCTTAGTAGATGTGGCGAGCTTGTCGGATAGGATTAAAATCAAAAAGAAGGATAAAGAAGATAAGATTATCATCAAAAGCTTCTTGAAAGATACCTTATTCGGCAAGTTGAGCAAGCGAGATGGCGACCGTCTTGGTTTTCCAGTTTTTCCACTTTCGTGGAATGGGAAAACGCCCGAGGACTCCTTTGCTGGATTCCGTGAGTGTGGATATGATGCTAGAGCTGTTAATAACTTTTTGGCTTTTCTAGGATGGAATCCTGGGACAGACCAAGAGCTATTTAGCCTAGAAGAATTGTGTGCGGCATTCAGTTTGGACAGGGTTAGTAAATCAGGGGCTCGTTTTGATATTAATAAAGCCAATTGGTTCAATCAGCAGTACATCATGAAGACGCCTGATACTGATTTGGCGAAAGCCGTCGCTTCAGAAGTGGCAGCGAAAGGTTGGGAAGTATCTGAAGAAAAACTAGCGCGTATCTGCGGTTTGTATAAGGAGCGGGTGCAGTTTATGCCTGATTTTAT
>JAHDBO010000284.1 GCA_020630355.1 Saprospiraceae bacterium | reverse complement strand
CTAACAATTTAAGCTTTCGCTTCAGCTCCTACATTGTTTTTAACCCAGTCAAAAGTAACTGATTTCGGTCTTTCCAATGGGAAACCCAAAGCACGAGACCAGCACAATGCCGCTAATACGCCCAATGCTCTAGATACACCAAACATCACCGTATAGTAACTGTACTCGGTTACGCCGTAGTGTACCAATAAGGCGCCAGAATGGGCGTCTACGTTTGGCCAAGGGTTTTTCACCTTGCCTAAGCTCTGAAGGATTGGAGGCACGACCTCGAAAGTTTTCCACACCACCTCTACAATATCAGAGTTCTGAATATAATCTTGCGCAAAGTTCTTCTGTGCCGTGAAACGTGGATCTGGCTGACGCAAAACAGCGTGACCATATCCTGGTATAACTTTTCCTGCGGCTAGCGTATTGTTGACAAATTCTGCGATTTGCTCCTTGGTTGGTTGTCTAGTGCCTAATACATCTAACATGTTAAACACCCACTTGATAACTTCTTGATTTGCCAAACCGTGCAATGGCCCGGCCAAAGCGCCCATCGCTCCAGCAAAAGAATGGTAAGCGTCACTTAAAGTAGAACCAATTAGGTGTGTCGTATGCGCAGAAGCATTTCCCCCTTCGTGGTCCGCATGAATAGTCAAGTACAAACGCATCAAGCTCTTGAAATCAGGCTTCTTCACGCCTAGCATGTGTGCAAAGTTAGCCGCCCAATCCAAGGAAATATCTGGCTGAATGTGGTCGCCGTTGTGATAAGTCCTGCGATAGATGTAAGCAGCAATACGAGGCAAGCTCGCAATCAAATTCATAGCATCCTCATAGGTCGCATCCCAATATTCTGATTTGTTCAAGCCTTCTGCATACCTCCTAGCGAAGACACTCTCTGTTTGTAGAGAAGTGATCGCAGAAATAAACTGCGTCATCGGGTGGGTTGTAATTGGAAGTGAGTCTAGGACTTTGAAGGTGTGTTCAGGTACAGCACTCCTTCTTTTCCACTGGTCAGAAAGCCATTTTACTTCTTCTTCAGTCGGGATTTCTCCTACCAACATCAACCAAAATAAACCTTCTGGAAGCGGTTCTTTTCCATTTGGCGCTTTTGGAAGGATTTTTTTCAATTCAGGGATAGAATATCCTCTAAAACGAATCCCTTCAATCGGGTCAAGCTGAGAGGTTTCCCAAATCATGCTTTTCACACCACGCATGCCACCAAATACTTGACCAAGCGTTACCTCATCTACTTTTACATTGGCGTGCTCCTTTCGGAATGCTTTCATTTCGATTGCCAGCGCTTGGGCTTTTTCTTGGAATTTCTGTTTAAGAGGATCCATTAATTAAAATTGATTATGATTTTGTTAGGAATATGGAATTTCGTTTCACCTCGCTTGATAGCAAAGTTTTCATCGTGTTTTAATAAAGTCTAAAACAACTTCGTCTCACTATATAAGACAACAAGAAAACTATCCTTTGGTTTTAAATGGAATTTGCTTGCAAAAATAATAATAAAAAGTATGTTTGTTGTGCTTTACTTTCGTAAATGTTCAACAAGAGAATAGAAAAGTGAGATAAAGCAGTCGAGAGAAAAGTATTGACTAGGGGCATTCGTTAATAAATCTCCTTTGAAGAGCTGAATAGTAAGATTTTGTTAAAATAAGAGCGGCCTGAACACTGTTCAGACCGCCTAACTCGTTGGATGGTATCATGGGGATACCTTACTAACTAACCTACATATCCTTCGAGCGAAATTTCTTTTTTGAACCAGTATAAATGAGTCTCCTCATGCATAAAAACGCTATACATCAAAAAATATTGCTTTTGGCTTTAATAAGCCTGTTTGGGGCTTGCCAGCAATTCAAACCATTACGCCCAAGTGAGCCTGTTGCCGATGAAAAAGAGACAACTCGACAAAATTTGGTCCGTTTTGGAAAAAAGCAAATAGGAACGAGGTATGTGTACGGTGGAAAGACACCCAAGGGTTTCGATTGTTCTGGATTTACCTGTTATGTTTTTCAAAAGGAAAATATCGTTTTATCTTCTAGTTCTAAAGTACAAGCGACGCAAGGTCGACGTATTCCAATCAAAGCGGTACAGGCAGGGGATTTGGTTTTTTTTTCTAAAAATGGAAAAGGTAGTAAAGTAACACATGTTGCCATGGTGGTTTCTAATTCTGATGATGGGATTAGCGTTATCCATAGTACATCATCCAAGGGCGTCAAAATTGATAATATCTCAAAATCGAACTATTGGAAACCAAAGATTCTTTTTGCTAGGAGGGTTTTATAGTAAAAAAACGATATTACTGAACTTTTTCTGTTTATGTATCATTACTTTTGTGGTTCGCTTAGAATACAAGCTAAGCCATTTTGGAATTTTCAATCAACGATACGATGATCAACTTGATATTATTCGGCCCTCCTGGTTCTGGTAAAGGAACACAATCTGATTTTTTGGTAGAAAAATACAACCTTCACCATATTTCTACAGGGGATATGTTTCGTAGCGAAATTGGAGGCAAGACTGAGTTGGGACTTTTGGCAAAAAGCTACATGAACAAAGGCGAACTAGTGCCAGATGAGGTGACTATCAGTATGTTGAAGAAGAGAGTAGAAGATAATCCAGGTGTCCAAGGCTATATTTTTGATGGTTTCCCTAGGACGGTGCCTCAAGCGGAGGCATTGGATAGGATGCTAGAAGAAATGGGGCAGTCCGTGAATTTGGTGGAACTGAAGGTCGGGGATGATGAACTGCGTCGTAGACTATTAGAGCGTGGTAAAACCTCTGGTCGAGCCGATGATACCAACGTGGATACCATCAACAATAGGATTCAAGTTTATAAAGACAATACAATTCCTGTAGCAACTTACTACGATAGTCACGGCAAAGCAGCTTTCGTAGAAGGAGAAGGAGCTATCGAAGAAGTGACGAATAGATTGTTCAATGTAGTTGATAGCTTGTAGTATAGCGCAATTTT
>JAHDBO010000283.1:1782-2971 GCA_020630355.1 Saprospiraceae bacterium | reverse complement strand
AAACCCAAAGTTACGGAGACGCCCTGCCCTGTTTTTTCATCTGCCTTAGCATAAGAAAGACACAAATATTCGTTATCCGTCCCCCAGTACTCTGAGACTTGAATATCCGAAATCGCTTTTCCTCCTTTTTTCAAACTCCTATTCGCCAATAATCGTCGGATGATATTGACAGAAATCCATTTTCTGCAATAATGCTCATTGTTTTCATTTGCATAGGGGCTGTGCAGACGAGATAAGTGTATTTCCTTGGTGATTTCGTAACGTTTGAGATTATTTTCTTCGGCTAAACGAAGAAAGAACAGATTCTTCAAGCCAAAATAACCAGGCAAAATGTTCGTCAAACGTTGCATGAACATTTCTGGGGTAACATTATATTTTTTCAAAAAATCTAAGAAAACTGCTCCATCCCAAGAAGGCAATTGGCAAAAGCGTTTCACATCTTCCACGACCTCTTCCGCACTCATCAGTAAAGCAGCCGAAAAATAGGAAGCTCTAAAATTATGGAGTAGTTTTTCAAAATCCTGTCCTCGCAACATTCGAGTAATATAAGGACGAATTTCAGGTTTCAAACATTGAAAACCAATCTCTCGTGCTATTAAGAAATTACGCTGCGACTCCTTCAAATCCCCGTTGATATAGAGGATTTTATCTTTCTTTTGATAATAAGATCGAACGCCTTGCAATATTTCCTTCTTCTTCAGACCCTTGTCATCGACTTTAATACCGAAGTTATCTTTAAGGTATTTGCGCAACTCTTTTTCTTTGAACAATATCTTGCCTGCTATGCCATTCTTATCCTTGAATTGATTGACGGCGGCCTCGATTTCAGGAAAATAATTATCGTTCAAATCTTGATATGACCGCAATGCCACCCGATAGACACTATCTGACTTCATCTGATATTTCCGAGTCACATTAAACAGCGTACTAATAAAAGCATTGACTTTATCGGGCGCATTGGAAAACAACTCAAAAAGCTTCACTGGGTCTATTCCAAATTTCTCTAAAGGAAAAATTTTCACAAAATCAGAGCTCATCAAATCCAAGATAGGCTGCACCCGTTTGTCCGTCTTGCTAGATACCAAATCATCGTAATCTGTCTCCAAAGCATTGGCCAATTGTGCAATCTTATCAGGCTTGGGGTATTTTTTCCCCTTTTCTACTTCATTGATATAAGACAAGGAAATGC
>JAHDBO010000283.1:0-1682 GCA_020630355.1 Saprospiraceae bacterium | reverse complement strand
TAGCGAAAATTTCGCTTTTAATGAAAATTACCCTTATACTTGTATCGTACTTAGATTCTAAATCATTATTCAATGGAAACAGCAATAGCAGAAAACCCGACGACAACTATACAAATTCATGCGCCTTTGAAAGCAGGTTTTGAGCAAATCCTGACACCAGAAGCACTTCAATTTCTAGAGGCTTTACATTTGGAATTTTCCGAAAGGAGAAGGGAGTTACTAGCCTTGCGCCAAGAAAGACAGGCGAATTTTGACCAAGGAAATTTACCAAATTTTCTAGAAGAAACCAAGGCCATCAGAACTGCGGATTGGGTGGTTGCTCCGCTCCCATCCGACTTGCTTGACCGTCGTGTAGAAATCACAGGACCCGTCGATAGAAAGATGATTATCAATGCACTCAACTCTGGCGCAAAGGTATTCATGGCGGACTTTGAAGATAGCAATACCCCTAGTTTTGAAAACAATATCCAAGGACAAATCAACCTTCGGGACGCTATCAATCGAACCATCTGGTTTGAAAATAAAGCGAAGGGAAAATTCTATAAACTCAATGAGCAAACGGCTACGCTGATGGTGCGTCCTAGGGGCTGGCACTTGGAAGAAAAGCATTTGACCATCAATGGTGAGCCACTATCAGGGGGCATTGTTGATTTTGGTCTGTACTTTTTCCACAATGTAAAAAACTTGATTGAAAACGGTTCAGGTCCTTATTTCTACTTGCCCAAATTAGAAAGCCACCTAGAAGCAAGGCTATGGAACGATGTCTTTGTTTTTGCACAGGATTACCTCGACATCCCTCAGCAAACCATCAAAGCGACTGTTTTGATTGAAACGATTTTGGCAGCCTTCGAGATGGATGAAATCCTATACGAACTCAGAGATCACTCGGCAGGACTCAACTGCGGACGCTGGGATTATATTTTTTCTTATATCAAAAAATTCAGAAACAATCCCGAATTCCTAGTGCCCGACCGAGACCAAGTGACGATGACGACGCCATTCATGAGCGCCTATTCACAATTGGTCATCCAAACTTGCCACAAGCGCGGTGTACATGCCATGGGCGGTATGGCAGCATTTATCCCTGTCAAAAACGACCCTGAAGCGAATGAAGCCGCTCTTAAAAAAGTGAAGGCGGATAAAATACTAGAAGCAACCAATGGACACGATGGTACTTGGGTTGCACATCCCGGCTTGGTCAGCGTGGCAATGGATATTTTCGATGAGTATATGCCCCATGCCAATCAAATCACCAATAAGCGAGAAGACGTCTCGGTTACTGAAGCTGATTTGGTGGAAGTGCCACAAGGGACGATTTCCGAAAAAGGTCTGCGTAAAAACATCAATGTGGGCATTTTGTATATCGAGAGTTGGTTGAGGGGCAATGGTGCGGCAGCGATTTACAATTTGATGGAAGATGCCGCTACTGCGGAAATTTCTAGGACGCAAGTTTGGCAATGGTTGCGCAGGAACGCCACCACCGAAGATGGGCAAACGATTAATCTGGAATTATATGAGCAACTACTAGAAAAAGAAATGCTCAAAATCAAAAATCTCGTGGGCGATGAGCGTTTCGAAAACGGGAAATTCCAAGCAGCCAAAAACTTATTCGACCAGTTGGTCAAGCAAGATGAATTTATCGAATTCTTGACTTTACCAGCTTATGAAATGATTTAATTTTT
>JAHDBO010000008.1 GCA_020630355.1 Saprospiraceae bacterium | reverse complement strand
CTCACGTGGATTGTCCAGGTCACGCCGATTATGTGAAAAACATGGTAACGGGTGCTGCTCAGATGGACGGGGCTATTTTGGTTTGTGCTGCTACTGATGGTCCTATGCCTCAGACTCGTGAGCACATCTTGTTGGCTCGTCAGGTAGGTGTACCAAGCATCGTTGTTTTCATGAACAAAGTTGATTTGGTAGACGACGAAGAAATGTTGGAATTGGTAGAAATGGAGGTTCGTGAATTGTTGGATTCTTACGATTTCCCAGGTGATGACACTCCAGTTATCGCAGGTTCTGCTTTGAAAGCATTGGAAGATGATGCTGATGCAGTTGCTAAGATCAAAGAATTGATGCAAGCATGTGATGATTTCATTCCTGAGCCAGAGCGTTTGGTTGATCAACCGTTCTTGATGCCAGTTGAGGATGTATTCTCTATCACAGGTCGTGGTACTGTTGCAACAGGTCGTATCGAGCGTGGTGTTATCAATGTTGGTGATCCTGTAGAGATCATCGGTATGATGAAAGAAGGCGAGAAGTCAATCAACTCTACTATTACAGGTGTTGAGATGTTCCGCAAGATTTTGGATAGAGGTGAAGCTGGTGATAACGCTGGTTTGTTGTTGAGAGGTATCAACAAAGAAGATATTAAGAGAGGAATGGTAATCTGTAAGCCAGGTTCTGTAACTCCACACAAAAAGTTCAAGTGTGAAGTTTACGTATTGGGTAAAGATGAAGGAGGTCGTCACACACCATTCTTCAACGGATACCGTCCACAGTTCTACTTCAGAACAACTGACGTAACTGGTGATTGTGTACTTCCAGCAAACGTAGAAATGGTAATGCCAGGTGATAACGTTTCTATGGAGGTAGCATTGATTAACCCAATTGCAATGGAGAAAGGTCTTCGTTTTGCGATTCGTGAGGGTGGTCGTACTGTAGGTGCGGGTCAGGTAACTGAAATCATCGAGTAATCATTTGATTATCAAGGGTTTTATTAAATTGGAACTCTACTTTATAAATACAAGGAATTTTGAATGTTGAAGTGTTTCTGAATACTTTTCATTCGAAGTTCCTTGTTTTATCTGATTGAAAAATTAGTTTGAAGGATTTCTCCTTCTATACGGGCATAGCTCAACTGGTAGAGCGACGGTCTCCAAAACCGTAGGCTGTGGGTTCAAGTCCTACTGCCCGTGCAAATTTTAATAAGTATGAATGGTATAGTTGGTTACGTAAAGGAAAGTTACAATGAACTCATTAATAAGGTAACTTGGCCAACATGGCCCTCCTTGATTTCAACGACTAACCTAGTGATAGTAGCTACTATCATCTTGACTTTCATGATATTCTTGATGGATACATTTTCAAGTCAGTTGTTGGATTTTATCTACAGCCTAGGACAATAGTCTTTAATCAAGCATTACATTGACAATAACAATGAGCGAGGAAAAGAAGTGGTATTCATTACGGGTGATTTCCGGCAAGGAAAGAAAAATCAAGGAGCGTATAGAGCTTGAAATCCAACGCAGTAAGTGGGCAGATTTCATCACCTCGGTATTAGTGCCTTCTGAGAAAGTGTACAAGATTCGTAATGGCAAAAAGGTGATTCAAGATAGAAACATTCTTCCTGGCTATATTTTGATAGAAGCGATTCCGTCAAAGTTTTCTGGGGAGATGATAACGTCTATTGCCAATATCCCGAATGTTATCCATTTTCTCGGTAAAAACAATCCGATTCCAATGCGCCAATCTGAGGCCAACAGAATGTTGGGCAAGATTGATGAGTCGCAGGAGGGGGCGGAAGCAATGATAGAGCCTTTCATTGTTGGAGAAACGGTCAAGATTATAGATGGACCATTCAACGACTTTGTTGGCGATATCAAAGAAATCAACGAGGAGAAGAAAAAACTGAAGGTGATCGTGAAAATCTTCGGTCGAGGCACAGAAGTGGAGTTGAACTTTATGCAAGTAGAAAAGCAGACTTAATCTTAGGCTGAGGTTAGGTCGTTTTTATATCTATTATTTCGATTCGGTTCGCCCAAGCCGATGTTGAATGCTTCTTTGGAATAGTAGAGTAGGGCAGTAAGCAGCATCCAAATATTTGGATGTATCATTAAATTCTGATAATCAGATTAAGATGGCTAAAGAAGTCGAAACGTTTATCAAATTACAAGTAAAAGGTGGACAAGCGAATCCAGCTCCTCCTGTTGGTCCTGCACTTGGTGCGAAAGGGGTGAACATTATGGAGTTCTGCAAGCGTTTCAACGCTGCTTCACAGGATAAGCCTGGACAACTTTTGCCAGTATTGATCACTGTATTTAAGGACAAGTCTTTTACTTTTCAGATAAAGACACCACCTGCAGCGATTCAATTGATGAATGCGGCAAAATTGAAAAAAGGGTCTCCTGAATCCAACCGTAATAAGGTGGGTTCTGTGACTTGGGATGATGTTAAGGCTATCGCTGAAAACAAAATGCCCGATTTGAACGCATTTACCATCGAATCAGCTATGAAGATGGTTGCTGGAACGGCTAGAAGTGCGGGGATTACCATTTCTGGTACGCCTCCATGGGAAGCTTAATTCCTTAAAAAGACAGTTTAAACATTATTGAAGGGAGTCCTAATAAAGGACGCTAAAACCTCACAAATTAATTACAATGGCAAAATTATCTAAGAAAAGAGCTGCTGCAGCTGCCAAAGTGGATAGCACTAAGCTATACGACTTAGCAGACGCTATGGCTCTGGTCAAAGAAGTTAACACCGCCAAATTCGATGCTTCTGTTGATTTGCACGTACGTCTAGGGGTCGACCCAAGAAAAGCAGATCAAGCATTGCGTGGTACAGTATCATTGCCTCACGGTACAGGTAAAACAAAGCGCGTAGTCGTGTTCTGTACGCCTGACAAAGAGGAGGAAGCGAAAGCTGCTGGTGCTGATTATGTAGGCTTGGACGAGCTAGTACAAAAAGTGCAAGGAGGCTGGACGGATTTTGACGTGGTAGTCGCTATGCCTAGCACAATGGCTAAGGTAGGTCGTTTAGGACGTGTATTAGGTCCTAGAGGATTGATGCCTAACCCAAAAACAGGTACTGTAACACCTAATGTAGGTCAAGCGGTTTCTGAAGTGAAAAAAGGTAAGATTTCATTCCGTGTAGATAAGTTTGGAATTATCCATGCTTCTGTTGGAAGAGTTTCTTTCGAGCCTGCTCAATTGTTGGACAATGCTAAAGAGCTTTTGGGCACTTTAATGAAGATGAAGCCAGCAGCTGCTAAAGGGACTTACATGAAATCAGTGACTGCGGCTAGTACAATGAGTCCAGGGGTTAAAATCGACCCAAAGAGTATCTAATTTGGGCGTTTGAAAAATGAAATCGCCATTTTGTGCCAAAGGCATCCCCTTTGGGATTTTAGGAGCTTAAGCGATAACAAGCAGCATAGTGACTAAAACGAAATGTTCTAGAGATTTTATTTTCAAACTGCTCTTATTTGTTTAGGTTCGACCTTATCGAAAGGTTGTAAAAATTTCTAAAAATGACCAAAGCAGAAAAAACGGCTGTAATTGAAGGACTGAAAGAGAAATTCAGTAACAGCTCGAACTTTTATATCACAGATACCTCTACACTGCCAGTTGAACAAATCAATAAGTTACGTGGACTGTGCTTCGAGAAAGAAGTAGAGTTGAAAGTACTTAAAAATACCTTGATCAAAAAAGCATTGGAAGATGCGCCAGAAGAGAAAGGGTATGCAGATTTATTTCAGGCATTAAAAGGGCCAACTGCTGTCATGTTTGCTGAAACAGCCAACGTACCAGCTAAGTTGATCAAAGAGTTCAGAGGTGATAAAGAACGCCCGATTTTAAAGGCGGCGTACATAGATTCAAGTGTCTATGTAGGAGATGACCAGTTAGAAACCCTAGTAGCATTGAAGTCGAAAGACGAGTTGTTGGGAGAAATCGTTGGTTTATTACAGTCTCCAATCAAAAATGTTTTGGGTGCATTACAATCAGGTGGTCAGACGATTGCTGGATTGGTCAAGGCGCTCGAAGAAAGAGCTTAAGCTTTTCCAATGGGAAGAGAGCAAGCTTCAATTAAATTATGGCTTCCAAGTAACGCGTTCCATATTTAATGGTTA
Organism: Saprospiraceae bacterium; assembly: GCA_020630355.1. Taxonomy (GTDB): domain Bacteria; phylum Bacteroidota; class Bacteroidia; order Chitinophagales; family Saprospiraceae; genus JAHDBJ01. Next base: position 14,455 of record JAHDBO010000008.1, on the reverse strand, counting down.
TACAATCATTTTTTTAGAACAAAATTTAAATTAAAATAAAATGGCGGATTTAAAAGCTATTGCGGATCAGTTAGTATCACTTACAGTAAAAGAAGTTAACGAACTAGCTGACATATTGAAAGAAGAGCACGGTATCGAGCCTGCTGCTGCGGCTGTTGCAGTTGCTGCAGGACCTGCAGGCGGCGGCGGCGGAGAAGCTGCTGCTGAGAAAACAGAATTCGATGTTGTATTGAACTCTGCTGGTGCTTCCAAGTTGAAAGTAGTTAAAGAAGTGAAAGGTCTTCTTGGCGTTGGATTGAAAGACGCTAAAGAAATGGTAGACGGCGCTCCTACTACTTTGAAAGAAGCTATCGCTAAAGACGAAGCTGAGAAAATCAAAGCAGCCCTTGAAGCAGTTGGTGCTGAGGTTGAGTTGAAATAAGCTTAATTACTGATAAGGTTGTGATCGTCAACCTATTGGGCAACCAATAAAAACGGTCAGGGCTTAGCTAGAATTGGACTTTCTAGCTAAGCCCATTTGTCGTATATATTTGAAATACCTGAAACTATATTTTAGATTTCAATGTTATACCTCCTTAGCCGAATCGTTTCGGCTTTAACTTATTGTGTTTGTTCCTATAACTAACCACTTGCTGATGACTTCTAACGGTACTGTTCAAGAAAGAGCAAAACGCGTCAATTTCGGTAAAATCAAGGCGGCTGAATATCCAGATTTCTTGGAGATTCAAGTCAAATCCTTTCAAGAGTATTTCCAATTGGAGACCACTCCTGAGAATAGGATTAATGAAGGTTTATACCGAGTTTTCCAAGAAAATTTCCCAATTACAGATGCTAGAAACATTTTCGTTCTAGAGTTTTTGGATTATTTCGTAGACCCTCCACGCTACTCTATCGAAGAGTGTATGCAAAGAGGTTTGACCTATAGTGTTCCATTAAAGGCAAAATTGCGCTTGTCTTGTAATGATGAAGAACACGTAGATTTTGAAACAATTGTTCAAGATGTATTCTTGGGCAACATCCCATACATGACCCCTAAAGGTACATTCGTTGTCAACGGAGCTGAAAGGGTCATTGTATCTCAATTGCACCGTTCTCCAGGCGTTTTCTTTGGAAAGAGTTTCCACCCGAACGGTACTAAGTTGTACTCTGCCAGAGTCATCCCTTTCAAAGGGGCTTGGATGGAGTTCGCAACAGACATCAACACGGTGATGTACGCTTACATCGACCGTAAGAAAAAATTCCCTGTAACCACTTTGCTCCGTGCGATTGGTTATGACTCGGATAAAACTATCCTTGATTTGTTCGATTTGGCGGATGAGATTCCGGCTACTGCGGAAGAGTTGAACAAATCCATTGGACGTAAACTAGCGGCTCGGGTATTGAAGAGCTGGAACGAGGATTTCGTAGATGAGGATACTGGTGAAGTAGTGACTATTGAGCGTAACGAGGTTATCCTAGAGCGGGACATCGAATTAACTGAAGATAATATTAATCTAATCCTAGAAGCTGACGCTGAAACGGTTATCCTACAACGGCTGAATATCGAGGAAGATTATTCTATCATATACAATACATTACAAAAAGACCCTTCCAGTTCTGAAATGGAAGCGGTTCAACATATCTATCGTCAACTGAGAGGAACGGATCCACCTGATGACGAGACCGCTCGTGGTATCATCGACAAGTTGTTCTTCTCTGATAAGCGATACAACTTGGGAGAGGTAGGTCGTTACAAAATCAACAAAAAACTGGGTCTGGATACAGATATAGAAACATTGGTTTTGACCAAAGAAGACATTATCATCATCGTCAAATATCTGGTTCGTTTGATGAACCAAAGAGCAGAGATTGATGATATCGACCACTTGAGCAACCGTCGGGTAAGAACGGTAGGAGAACAATTATATGCTCAGTTTGGGGTCGGTTTGGCTCGTATGGCGAGAACTATCCGTGAGCGTATGAACGTTCGGGACAATGAAGTCTTTACGCCGATCGACTTGATTAATGCACGGACCCTTTCTTCTGTGATTAACTCATTCTTCGGAACGAGTCAGCTATCTCAGTTCCTAGACCAAACCAACCCACTGTCTGAAATCACGCACAAGCGTCGTATCTCCGCATTAGGGCCTGGTGGCCTTTCTAGGGAGCGTGCAGGTTTTGAGGTGAGGGATGTTCACTATTCTCACTACGGTCGTCTATGTACGATTGAGACGCCAGAAGGACCGAACATTGGTTTGATTTCTACACTTTGCGTACACGCAAAGGTTAATAAAATGGGATTCTTGGAGACCCCATACCGCCCTGTCGTTGATGGCAAGGTAGACTACTCACAAGGGTTGGAGTACCTGTCAGCTGAAGGAGAGGATTTTGCTAAAATTGCACAAGCCAACTCACCTGTAGAAGAGACGGGGGCATTTATGACAGATAGGATCAAGTGTAGGATGCACGGTGACTTCCCCGTTTTGCAGCCAGATGAAATTGATTACATGGACGTCGCTCCAAACCAAATTGTAGGGGTTTCTGCCTCTATGATTCCGTTCTTAGAGAATGATGATGCCAACCGTGCCTTGATGGGCTCGAACATGCAACGTCAGGCAGTGCCTTTGATTCGACCAGTCGCACCTACTGTTGGTACTGGCTTGGAAGGAAAAGTTGCACAGGACAGCCGTATGATGATAAATGCGGAAGGTAAAGGTATCGTGGAGTATGTAGATGCAAACGAGATTGTTATCCGTTACGATAGGACAGATGAAGACCAATTGGTTTCCTTTGAAGATAATAGAAAGACCTACAAGCTCATCAAGTTTAGAAGAACCAACCAAGGGACTTGTATCAACTTGAAGCCTATCGTTCGCAAGGGGGATAGAGTGGAGAAAGGCACCATTCTTTGTGATGGTTACGCCACGGAAAAAGGGGAATTGGCATTAGGTCAAAACCTGAAAGTGGCCTTTATGCCTTGGAAAGGGTACAACTTTGAGGATGCGATTGTATTGTCCGAAAGAGTGGTAAGAGAAGACATCTTTACTTCCCTTCATATTGAGCACTTCGAGATGGACGTGCGTGATACGAAGTTAGGAGAGGAAGAGTTGACAAATGATATTCCAAACGTGAGCGAGGAAGCCACCAAAGACCTAGACGAGAATGGTATTATCCGTATAGGTGCTTGGGTGAAAGATGGAGATATTATTATCGGTAAGATTACACCTAAAGGAGAATCTGACCCGACTCCTGAAGAAAAACTTTTGCGTGCTATTTTCGGCGATAAAGCAGGGGATGTAAAGGATGCATCTATGAAAGCGCCGCCTTCAACAAAGGGTGTTATTATTGATAAGTTATTGTTCGCTAGAGCGAAAAAGGATAAAATCCAGAAGGAGCAAGAGAAGCAACAGTTGACTCGATTGGATGACCAACATAAGGTGGCACTGAATGAGTTGAAAACAATCTTAGTAGATAAATTGATGGTCTTGTTGAAAGGAAAGTCAACAATGGGTATCAAGACAATCTATAGCGATTTGCTAGTGCCAGAAGGAGTCAAATTCTCTCAGCAAGTACTGAAAGAAATTGACTATTCCACGGTAGATTACTCCAAGTGGACGGAAGATGACCATACCAATAAGTTGATTTCACGTCTGTTGCACAATTATAGCATCAAAGTGAATGAAGAGGTCGGTAAGTACAAGCGGGAAAAATTCAACATTAGTATTGGTGATGAGTTGCCAGCAGGTGTATTGAAGTTGGCAAAGGTCTACATGGCGAAGAAGCGTAAGCTAAAAGTAGGGGATAAGCTAGCAGGTCGTCACGGTAACAAGGGAATCGTGTCTCGTATCGTTCGTATGGAGGACATGCCGTTCTTGGAGGATGGAACACCTGTTGATATTGTATTGAACCCACTAGGTGTACCTTCTAGGATGAACTTGGGGCAGATTTTCGAGACAGTGCTTGGTTGGGCTGGTGAGAAATTGGGCTTGAGATTCGCTACACCAATCTTCGACGGTGCGTCAATGGATGAAATCAACGAGTACATCCACGAGGCAAACTTGCCAGAATATGGACAAACATACTTGTACGATGGGGAGACTGGGGACAAATTCCACCAGCAAGCAACAGTAGGGGTTATCTACATGTTGAAGCTATCGCACATGGTTGATGATAAGATGCACGCTCGTTCTATTGGACCATACTCCTTGATTACGCAGCAGCCATTGGGAGGTAAAGCTCAGTTTGGTGGTCAGCGTTTTGGTGAGATGGAGGTATGGGCATTGGAAGCATTCGGTGCTTCTAGTATCCTGCAAGAGTTGTTGACGATTAAATCGGATGATATTATCGGTAGAGCAAAGGCTTACGAGGCGATTGTGAAAGGGGACAACTTACCCACTCCAAACATTCCTGAATCATTCAACGTATTGATTCATGAGTTGAGAGGGTTGGCATTAGATGTCAAGTTTGACTAGAGCGTTTGAGCCTGCATTAAAAGAACAGTATTAGGATTTTGGTGTGAATGGGATTTATTGCCCAAAAGGGGGGTAAAACATTCACACTAAAATTTAAACTCCAATAATTTTTATTTATGCCTTTCAAGAAGAGCAACAATAGAGTTAGACAGGAATTTAGTAGCATCACGATTAGCTTGTCCTCTCCAGATGATATTCTGGAGCGTTCGTATGGCGAAGTCTTGAAGCCTGAAACCATCAACTATCGTTCTTATAAGCCAGAACGTGATGGTCTGTTTTGTGAAAGGATTTTCGGTCCTGTAAAGGACTACGAATGTTACTGTGGCAAATACAAGCGTATTCGATACAAAGGGATTGTTTGTGACCGTTGTGGGGTGGAAGTAACAGAAAAGAAAGTACGTCGGGAGCGCATGGGACACATCAAGTTGGTGGTACCTGTCGTTCATATTTGGTATTTCAAATCATTGCCCAACAAGATTGGATATTTGTTAGGATTGTCTTCTAAGAAATTGGAGACGATTATATACTATGAGCGTTATGTAGTCATTCAGCCTGGTGTCAAAGAGGAAGACGGTTCTGCTAAAATGGACTTGTTGACCGAAGAGGAATACTTGGACATATTGGATGCATTGCCACCAGAAAACCAACAGTTGGATGATGACCACCCAGACAAGTTCATCGCTAAGATGGGGGCGGAAGCAGTCCATGATTTGTTGGCTAGATTGGAACTAGACTCTTTGTCTTACCAATTGCGCCACCAAGCAGCAAATGAAACTTCTCAGCAGCGTAAATCAGAGGCCTTAAAACGCCTTAGGGTAGTGGAAGCATTCCGTGATGCGAACTTGAAAATGGAAAATCGTCCAGAATGGGTGATTATCCAATTCTTGCCAGTCGTACCACCAGAATTGCGTCCATTAGTACCATTGGATGGTGGCCGTTTCGCTAGTTCAGATTTGAATGATCTGTACCGTCGTGTGATTATTCGTAACAACCGTTTGAAGCGTTTGTTGGAAATCAAAGCACCAGAAGTTATCCTTCGTAACGAGAAGCGGATGCTTCAAGAGGCGGTCGATTCCTTATTCGACAACTCTAGAAAATCAAATGCCGTAAAAGCGGAAGGTGGACGTGCTTTGAAATCTTTGAGTGATATTCTAAAAGGTAAGCAAGGTCGTTTCCGTCAGAACCTTTTGGGTAAGCGTGTAGATTATTCTGGACGTTCCGTAATCGTAGTAGGGCCAACTTTGAAACTGCACGAGTGTGGTATCCCGAAAATGATGGCGGCGGAGTTGTTCAAGCCATTTGTCATCAGAAAGTTGATTGAGCGAGGTATCGTTAAAACCGTTAAGTCGGCTAAAAAATTAGTAGACAGAAAAGACCCAGTAATCTGGGAAATTCTAGAAAATATATTGAAAGGGCATCCTGTGATGCTCAACCGTGCACCGACACTGCACCGTTTGTCGATTCAGGCTTTCCAGCCAAAATTGATTGAGGGAAAGGCGATTCAGTTGCACCCACTTGTATGTGGTGCTTTCAACGCCGATTTCGACGGTGACCAGATGGCGGTACACGTACCATTGAGTAATGCAGCGATTTTGGAGGCACAAATGTTGATGCTATCAGCGCACAACATGTTGAACCCTCAAAATGGCTCTCCAATTACCTTGCCTTCTCAGGATATGGTTTTGGGGCTTTATTACATGACTAAAGAGAGACGCTCTGAAGGAGATAATAAAGTAAAAGGGGAAGGCTTGACTTTTTACTCTCCAGAAGAGGTGAAAATCGCTTACAATGAAGGACGAGCTGATTTGAATGCAGTCATCAAAACGAAAGTAAGAATAGAGGATGAGAACGGGGAGATGAATCTTCGTTTAACAGAGACGACCGTAGGTAGGGTCTTGTTCAACGAGGCAGCACCAGCTCGTGTTCCTTACATCAATGAATTGTTGAAAAAGAAAAACCTTCGTTCAATCATTGGTAATATTATTGAGCGGACAAGCTTTGCGGAGACAGCCAGATTCTTGGATGCCATCAAGGAAATGGGCTTCTATTGGGCATATAAAGGTGGATTGTCTTTCAACTTGGGAGATTTGATTACACCAACCAATAAAGTGGCTACTTTGGCTTCGGCACAAGAAAGTGTAGATGAGGTTTGGGAGAACTACGAGATGGGATTGATTACGAATAACGAACGTTACAACCAAATCATCGACCAATGGACGATTGCCGATAACAAGATTACTTCTAGGTTGATGCAAGAGTTGGCAGAGCATAAGCAAGGTTTCAATTCTGTATACATGATGCTGGATTCTGGCGCTCGTGGTTCTAGACAGCAAATTAAGCAGTTGTGTGGATTGAGGGGCTTGATGGCAAAACCAAGAAAATCTGGTGATACTGGAGGGGCGATTATCGAAAACCCAGTATTGTCCAACTTCGTAGATGGATTGTCAGTACAAGATTATTTTATCTCTACACACGGTGCTCGTAAAGGTTTGGCCGATACGGCATTGAAAACGGCCGATGCGGGTTATTTGACACGTCGTTTGGTGGATGTTTCTCAAGATGTGGTCATCATGCAAGAAGATTGCGATACGCTAAGAGGTATCGAAATGATGGCATTGAAGGAGAATGAGAAAATCATGGAGACTTTAGCTAGTCGAATCGAGGGGCGCTATGCTCTACTAGATGTTCAGCACCCTGTAACGGATGAGGTATTGATAGAAACTGGGGAATATATCTCTCCTGCCAAAGCACGCTTGATTGATGAGTCTGGTATTGAAATGGTGAAAATCCGTTCCGTACTGACTTGTGAGACGAAGCGCGGTGTGTGTCGCAAGTGCTACGGAAAGAACCTAGCGACGGGGCGTATTGCAGAGCGTGGAGATGCAGTGGGGATCATTGCCGCACAGTCTATCGGTGAGCCAGGTACACAGTTGACACTTCGTACCTTCCACGTTGGGGGTATTGCTCAGACTTCTAAGCAAGAATCCGAGATGTTGGCAAAGTTCGATGGTAAAGTAGAGTTTGATGGTGTAAGAACGGTGAAGAGTGCAGATGACAATGGTAAAACATCTACAGTTGTATTGTCCCGTTCGGGAGAGTTACGTATCGTGGATAAGAATTCTGGAAAGCAGTATTCTTCTAATTATATCCCTTACGGTGCGACGATTTTTGTAAAGGATGGTCAGGACATTAAGAAAGATGATAAAATCTGTGAATGGGATCCGTACAATGCGGTCATCATTTCAGAGTTCCCTGGTATCGTGAAATTCGAGAATATAGAAGAAGGTATCACTTTCCGTACAGAAAGTGATGAGCAAACGGGATACCAAGAGAAAGTTATCATTGAATCCAAAAAGAAGAAAAAAATTCCTGCGATTATTATCGTATCTCCAGAAGGAGAGGAGTTGAAGAGCTATAACCTGCCGGTGGGAGCATATCTTGCTGTAGAAGAAGGAGATAGCATTGCTTCTGGTGTCCGTATCGCGAAGATTCCACGTAAGTTAGGTCAGATTCAGGATATTACGGGTGGTCTTCCTAGGGTAACTGAGCTTTTTGAAGCACGTAACCCATCCAATCCAGCAGTTGTATCTGAGATTGACGGTGTGGTGGCCTTTGGTAAAATCAAGCGTGGTAACCGTGAGGTCATGGTGACTTCTAAGGATGGTGTACGCCGCAAATACATGATTGGTCTATCCAAGCACATCCTGATTCAGGATGGTGACTTCGTTAGAGCTGGTATGCAATTATCCGATGGAGCTATCGCACCAAGAGATATTTTGAATATCAAAGGACCATTCGCTGTACAGTCTTACTTGGTGAATGGTGTACAAGAAGTTTACCGTTCACAGGGTATTGGTATTAACAATAAGCACATCGAGGTAATTGTTCGCCAGATGATGAGAAGGGTACAAATCTTAGACCCAGGGGATACCAAATTCTTAGAAGGTGAAGCAGTGGAACGTTACGAATTCTTTGAGCAAAATGATTGGATTTTTGATAAGAAGGTCATAACGGATTCAGCTGATTCGACCAATTTGAAAGAAGGTCAAATCGTTACGCTACGTCAGTTGAGGGAGGAAAATTCTTTGTTGAGACGTAATGATAAACGCTTAGTTGAGTTTAGAGATGCTATCGCAGCAACATCTGACTCATTGCTTCAAGGTATTACCAAGTCTTCTCTAGGAACTTATAGCTGGATTTCTGCAGCGTCGTTCCAAGAGACAACAAAAGTCTTGAGTTCTGCATCTATTGCAGCGAAAGCAGATGGATTGCTAGGATTGAAAGAGAACGTCATTGTAGGTAAGAAGATTCCAGCAGGTACTGGTATGCGTACTTACGATGAAATTGTGGTAACACATAAAGAAGACTTGGATCAAGAACGTTTATTGGAAGAAATGCAAAAGATGGATGAATTTGCTGAATAAGTAAGTGCTTCCACTTTCGTGAAATAGAAAATGGGTTGCCTCAAAACGAGGTGATCCATTTTTTTTATCTCTCATATTGATTGGCGCTTAAGAAAGAAGCAATGGCTCCGATAAGATAAGCGAATAAATCTGACCAAACGAAAGTGGTTCCAATAATGATTCTAGCAAGTTTGTTTTCGCCCAAACCCAAGATATCCACAATATTGAAGTATTGAGCAATTTCTATAGAAAAGGCAAAAAGGAGGACGCCTAAAGCCAATTTGAAATTGTCTAGGTCAAAAAATGTTTTCACGAAAGTGAATATCAAAACCACCACAAGGACATCACCCATGAAATGGCGAATGAAACCAGTCTTAAAAAAATAGGCAATGGCTACTTCGGATGAGAAAAGTATTATTGCTAGGAGACCGTATGTTTTATTAAATCGAATAACCATATTTTGTAAAAACAATGTTTTAATTAATGGGTTTTGGTGCTTAATCTCGCTACATGAGATAATTCTACGGAGGAAACTACTAGAATCACCATACTACCGAAATATTTAATTAGAATTATTCTAAATAATTTCCACTTTAAGAAAATACACTGCGCCAAATGTTAACAATATTAACAAGGTTTATATCTTTGCAGGGATTTTCGAGAAGGTAATTCTTCCATTATCAAAATTCACTAAAATACTTCATTTTGAAGCCAACTAATATCCTTCGTACCTTAATCGTATTGGCATTCCTGTCAAGCACGAATTTATTGATGGCACAGACAAGTGGTTCTTCACTTACTTCTATAGCTTTTGGAGCTGTTGTGATAGCATTGTTGTTAGCCGTGCTCTTTTCTGTCGGCGGTAATGTGCTAAAAATCAAGGCAAAAGAAATAGGAGCAGATGCCTCTGGTGAAAATTACGGCATTTTTCCAAGGATGGATGAAATTGCTGGTAAAAAAGTACCGGATTATACCACTAATGGTAGTTACCATAAGCTAAAAAAAGGCTTTACGGTGAATATAAAAGGAGATGCTGCTAAAAGAATAAGCCAACCTAAGGTAAATACTTACGCTGTTTCCCCTAAGAATTTTCATGGTATGTCTCCAATTCCAAAAGTGGTGGTAGCTGTTGGTGATAAAGTAAAGGCTGGTGATGTACTTTTTTATGATAAAAAAAGAGACAATATTCAATATTGTGCTCCTGTAAGTGGTGAGGTGGTAGCCATCAACCGCGGTGAGAAACGTTCCATCAAGGAAGTCGTTATCCTTGCTGATGAAAAGCAAATCTCTCGTGCTTACGACTTACCAAGTTTAGATACTTCTAGAGAAACATTGATTGAGTTTCTTCTAGGTTCGGGAGTTTGGCCGATGATTACTCAACGCCCTTATCAAGTAGTTGCTGATCCATCGGACGACCCAAAGGGTATTTTCATTTCCACTTTTGATACAGCACCTCTAGCACCGGATTTGAGTTACATCGTTCGCCAAGGTGACAATAGTGCCGCTTTCCAAAAAGGATTGGATGTACTGAATAGATTGACCTCTGGTAAAGTGCACTTAGGGATAAGTGCCAACGCTTCTGATTCGGTTGCGCCCGCATTTAAAAATGCAACAGGTGTAGAAAAGCATTATTTTGAAGGACAGCACCCTGTTGGTAACGTAGGTGTTCAAATTCACCATATTGACGCTATCAATGCAGGAGAGCGTGTCTGGACTTTGGATGTACAAGGCGTGATTACTATCGGTAAACTATTCTTGAACGGCACTTTCGATACAACACGCCTAGTTGCTTTAGCAGGTGCAGAATATAAAGCACCTCAATACGTACTGACAAAACAAGGAGCTAATGTTGGAGACTTAGTAAAAGATGCTTTGACTACTGACCATGTTCGACTCGTATCTGGCGACCCTTTATCTGGGAAGAAAGTAACGACAGAGGAATACCTAGAATTTCATGCGGATCAGTTGACTTCTTTAGAAGAAGGAGATTATTATGAAATGTTTGGATGGTTGGTGCCTACGAAGCCAAAGGTGAGTTTGTCAAGGACTTTCCCTGGGTTTTTATTCCCAGATGTAAAAGTGAAAGCGGACACCAATACACATGGTGAGAAAAGAGCCTTTGTGGTGACGGGGCAGTACGAACAAGTGTTGCCAATGGATATCTACCCTCAACATTTAATGAAGTCGATTATAATCAACGACTTTGAAAAAATGGAAGGTCTAGGTATCTACGAATTAGCTGAAGAAGACGTAGCATTATGTGAATTCGTTTGTACTTCAAAGCAGCCACTTCAACAAATATTAAGACAAGGATTGGATTTGATGCGTGAGCAGGGATAATCCATTTTTATATAAAGAAACTCTGATATTAACTTCCTATGCGTTTGAAAAATCAATTCGTCATTTTGTTTTAGGAATCAAGACGATTACCAGCAGGATAATGACTAAAACGAAACCTGCTTGCGCAGGCAAGTGTCATATCGATTTTTTTTCGAACAATACTATACAACATAGATTCAAAATAAATGAAGAAGTTACTAGATACACTACACAAAATAGAACCAGACAAGAAAACGTCACCGTTTTTACATACCTTGTTTGATGGGTTCTTTACCTTTTTGTATTCTCCTAATAGCACAACCGTAGATGGTGGCGTGCACATGAGGGATGGGATGGATTTGAAACGTACCATGATTCATGTCGTCCTAGCCTTACAATTGTGTTACTTGTTTGGTACCTATAATATTGGGCACCAGCATTACCTAGCAATGGGTGACCCCGCTTATGATGGTCTTTTCGAGGGCTTTCATTTGAAACTAATTTATGGCTTAATTATTCTTTTGCCATTATTTGTGGTTTCCAATTTAGTAGGTTTGGGAATAGAATTTTGGTATGCCGCAAGAAAAGGGCATGCTATTGAAGAAGGGTATCTTGTTTCAGGTGCTTTGATTCCTTTGATTATGCCACCAGACCTTCCATTATGGATGTTGGCTTTAGCCGTAGCTTTTGCGGTTATTATTGGTAAGGAGGCTTTCGGAGGTACTGGTATGAATATTCTCAATATCGCTCTTCTAGCGCGTGTATTCGTTTTCTTTGCTTATCCGACAGAAATTTCAGGTGACCAAGTTTGGGTCTCTGGTTATGATAAATTAGCGGCTGGCGCTGCCCCGTCATACGATTCTTATCAACATTTGATGATGGGAATATTCGATGGGCTATTTGGGCTCTTTGATTGGGCGACCTTCGAGGCAGCAGCAGCAGGACAAGCCATTGTAGATGGCTATACAGGGGCAACTCCTATGGGGCTAGCCTATGCTGGTGGCTGGGAGGCTGTAACTGATGTATATACCACTAGCCAGATGTGGTGGGGGACAATCCCTGGTTCTATCGGTGAAACATCAAAGATATTCGTATTGGTTGGTGCTTTGATTCTAATCGTTACAGGTATTGGAAGTTGGAGAATCATGTTGTCTATGTTCTTAGGGGCAATGGCAATGGCCATTATCTTCAATATGTGGGGAGCTACTCCATTTATGGAAGTACCTTGGTATTACCAATTTTATATGGGGTCTTTCTTTTTTGCAATGGCATTCATGGCAACTGATCCTGTAACAGCTTCTTCGACCAATACAGGTAAATGGATTTATGGTTTCTTGATTGGTGCTATCGGTTTGTTGATACGTGTCATCAACCCAGCCTATCCAGAAGGTTGGATGCTAGCAATTTTGTTGTTGAACGTGTTCGCTCCATTGATTGACCATTACGTATTGGAGGCGAATATCAGTCGTCGTTTGGCAAGAGCTAAAGTAAAGACAGCGGCATAGTATAGTTTAGTTTTGAATGTTCATTTTTAACTTCATTCAAAACTCAAAATTCATCATTCAAAATTATTAAGATACGATGTTTAGTACTAGATATATTATCATGTTCGTATTGACAATGACAACGGTTGTTGCCTTGTTATTGGCTTTGTTGTTTACTTCTTTGAAAGATACGCACAAGCAAAATGAAGCGATATTCAACAAGCGTGCGATTTTGTCTGCCGTGGAAGACCAATTAGGTCTAAAAGAAGGGGAGAAGATAAAAGATGCTGCGGACCAAGTGGTTTTGGATATATTCAACAGCAAGGTCACTCAGGTCGTCTTGGACATGGAGGGCAATGAGGTATCTAAAGAAGAGGTAGAGGCAAAAGGATACAAAGGTGGATTGGCCGAACACATTGACATGAAAAAAGAGAAGAAAAAGCCAGAAGCTGAACGTATTCTTCCTTTGTTCATCTTCAAAATCGATGCAGGAGAACAATATTACATTACTTCTGTAAGAGGAAATGGTCTTTGGGATGAGATTTGGGGGAATATTGCTCTGAAATCAGATTTGAACACCATAGTTGGTGCGTCTTTTGATCACCAAGGCGAAACACCTGGTCTTGGGGCGGAAATCAAAGACAATCCCGCATTTCCAAATTCCTTCAAAGGCAAACAAATTTATGACGAGTCTGGAGAATACGTTTCTGTGGACGTTATCAAGGGAGGGGCAGCCGCTGACAACCTTCATGGTGTCGATGGTATCTCTGGGGCAACAGTGACAGCGGATGGGGTGGCTCAAATGCTATATTATGGCATCGAATACTACGAACCTTACTTTGATAAATTGAAAAATGAGGATTCAAAACCACTAGGTCAACGATAATTGGACTTGGGTTTTGTGAAAATTGAAAATATTCTTATTCATCTTTAGATAAAGAAATTATGGCTGATACAGCTCAATTAGAAAAGGTAGAAAAAGAACCACTATTCGGTAAGAATGAGAAGAAATTGCTCACCGATCCGTTGAATGACAATAACCCTGTAACAGTTCAGGTATTGGGCATCTGTTCTGCTTTGGCGGTAACTACCTTGGTTTATCCATCTTTGATTATGTCTATTGCGGTTGTATTCGTATGTGCATTCTCAAACTTGTTTACGTCTTTGTTGAGGAATCATATCCCTAAGCAAGTGCGTATGATTGTCCAATTGGTCATTATTGCCACTTTGGTAACGGTTGTGGAGTTAACGTTGAAAGCATTCAATTACACCGTATACAAGCAGTTGTCTGTTTTTATCGGTCTGATTATCACCAACTGTATCGTGATGGGCCGCTTGGAGGCATTTGCGATGGCAAACAAGCCTTGGCGTTCTTTCCTAGATGGCATTGGAAACGGTCTGGGTTATGGTGCTATCTTATTGGTCGTGGCCTTCGTTCGGGAACTATTTGGAAAAGGGACACTATTCGCTGGAAGCGGTTATGATTGGAAAATCATAGGGGTAACTTCTGAATATTGGATCAATACAACTGCTGAAAGTGGTATCGGCACTTGGTTCTCTTGGTATGCGAATAATAACTTGATGGTACTGCCTGCGGCTGCCATGTTTGTTATTGGTATCTTTATTTGGATACAAAGAAGCTACAATGAGAAATTGGTTGACATTAGCTAATTATTGCTCCTGACTGCGCAGGCAGGAAATTGAAGCTAAGAGGATGAAAAACAACTTCCTCCTAAACTTTGGCAAACTAAACAACGAGCAAAGCGAGTGCTAAACTTTGGCGAAAGCCAAAACTAAA
>JAHDBO010000282.1 GCA_020630355.1 Saprospiraceae bacterium | reverse complement strand
GTGCCACCACAGCACTACCTCAGCCCTAACCAAATAAAACCAAATTATAAATCTTATAGACCCTTTGGTCTAAATAAGTTTTTAAGTGTTTTGGTTGAAAAGTATTAAGTAATTATCGGATTTTAATACTCCAAAAACAACCAAATTATATTTGTATGAAAGAGGTCATTACCCCGTTTCTTTTTGATTACAATTCAAATCTAAGGCAATTTGTATCGTTAGTAAAACCTTTTTCACTAAAATTTTTCAATGCCATTTTCGTGAAATCTACCTAGAAAACAAAGGCTGTAAAAGCAGATAAAACAAAAAAGAGTTTGTCTCTTTTCATTCCAATTATATTTTGGTGACAAATCGTTTGAAGAATTATAGTTTGTTTTTATAAATGAATAAATATTCATATTTGAATTAAAAAAATATTAAGAACTCCCCACTTTTTTTTCAACATCTCGGCATTTTTAGAGAAGACCAACCTAAAAATGATATTTTTGGATATATCATTCACCATTAAATCATATCATCAATGAGACTAGTTGCTGGATTTTTGATTTGCATTTTGTCAATTATAGGGCTAAAGGCACAAAAAGTAGATTTAAATTATTATTTGCCGAAAGGCGATTATGATAAAAACATTCCTACACCAGAAACATTCTTGGGATACCAAGTAGGAGAGTGGCATGTGACGCATGACCAACTTTATTTTTATATGAAAGAGTTGGCGGCTAAGTCGGATAGGGTGATTCTTAGAGAGCACGCCCGCTCACACGAAAATAGACCGATGGTTCACTTGATTATTACTTCTACTAAAAATCATCAGAACTTGGAGCAAATCAGGAAGCAGCATGTTGCTTTGACCGATTCGGAGGCTTCCGCCAAATTATCGCTTGACGATATGCCTGTGGTTGTCTATCAAGGCTACAGTATTCATGGCAATGAATCGAGTGGCTCCAATGCGGCACTGATGGCGGCGTATTGGTTGGCGGCTTCGCAAGACAAGGAAGTAACTAATATCTTGGATAATGCGGTTGTCATTTTTGACCCTTCTTTCAATCCCGACGGATTGCAGCGCTTTTCTACTTGGGCGAATATGCACAAGAGCAAGACTTTGGTGAGCGACCCTAATTCTAGGGAGTTCAGTGAAGCCTGGCCGGGCGGAAGGACGAATCATTATTGGTTTGACCTGAACCGAGATTGGTTGCCTGCTCAACACCCAGAAAGCCAAGGACGCTTGAAGGTGTTCCATGAGTGGAAGCCCAATATTCTCACTGATCACCACGAAATGGGCAGTAATGCGACTTACTTTTTCCAACCTGGTGTTCCTAGTAGAACGAATCCTCTGACGCCGCAGCGCAATCAGGATTTGACCTATAAAATTGCAGAATACCACGCTAAGGAATTGGACAAGATAGGGTCTTTATATTACGCTCAAGAGAGTTTTGATGATTTCTATTATGGAAAAGGTTCGACTTATCCCGACGCCAATGGCTGTATCGGCATCCTGTTTGAGCAGGCGAGTTCTAGAGGGCATTATCGTAGCACGGCGAATGGCATTTTAACCTTTCCGTTCACGATTAGAAACCAAGTAAAAACCTCCATTTCTACCTTGAAAGCAGGGGTAGGTTTGAAGAAAGAATTATTGTCTTTTCAGAAGGAATTTTACGCTTCCGCAAAAAGGGAGGCGGCAAAAGACCCCGTGAAGGGATATGTGTTCTCAGGAGGAAACGACCCGATGAAGTTGGCGCATTTCAAAGAATTGCTAGGACGGCACCAAATCAAATTTTACGAAAGTAAATCCAATATCAACAAGGCAGGAAAGTCCTTTGAAAGAGGGGAATCCTACATCGTACCACTAGCGCAAGACCAATACCGTTTGGCGAAAGCCTTCTTTGAAACGAGGACTTCATTCAAAGACAGCCTTTTTTACGATGTGTCCACTTGGACACTTCCGATGGCATTCAATCTACCTTATGCGGAGCTAGATGCTCGAGGTTTATCTCTGGGCGATGCCGTGACAAAGGCTGACTTCCCGAAAGGGGAAGTGAAAGGAGACTCGGATTATGCTTACTTATTTGATTGGAACGGCTACTATGCACCTAGGATGTTAAACGCCTTACTGAAAAGCGGTTTATATGTCAAATTGGCACACAAACCCTTTCAAGTAGAAGGCAAAGCGTTCCAGCGTGGAGCGATTATGGTACGGACTCAAAACCAAAATCGAAGTGCAGCGAGCATCAAAAAATTACTAGCTGAATTGGCCGCTAAAAATGGTATCGATGTGCATGCCGTTTCGACTGGATTCACGGAAGAGGGTATTGATTTGGGTTCTCCCAGCTTCTCCCAGTTGAAAAATCCGAAGGTGTTAATGGTTGTTGGTCCTGGCGTAACTTCTTATGATGCTGGCGAGATGTGGCACTTGCTGGACACCCGATACAACATGCCATTGACGATGGTCGAAACAGGGGCGATGAGCCGTGTGAATCTGGATGATTATACAGCGATTATTTTACCGAATGGCTCCTACGGTCCGATGTCTGGTGCAGCGTCCAAATTAAAATCTTGGGTACAAGGTGGCGGTACTTTGATTGCCTTCCGTTCGGCAGTCCGTTGGCTGAAAAGCAATAAAATGGCGAATGTGAAATTCAAAAAGGCGAATCATTATAAGCATAAAAAGCGTTCTTACAGCCAGCTGCAAAACGATAGCGGCTCGAAGGTGATAGGAGGGGCGATTTATAATAACAATTTGGATTTGAGCCATCCTCTGTGTTATGGTTACGACCAAAAACAGTTGGCGACTTTCCGACGGGGGACGCTCTTTTTTGAAGCGCCAAAAAATCCTTATGCTGCGCCTCTGCGTTATCCGAATAACCCACTGTTGAGCGGTTATAGCAATGCACCGAATCAAAAAGCCGCCAGTAATTCTTGCGGTGTCATCGTCTCTGGTCTAGGTCGGGGCAAGGTGATTTGTTTTGCGGATAATCCCAATTT
>JAHDBO010000281.1 GCA_020630355.1 Saprospiraceae bacterium | reverse complement strand
AAAAATAAACTAGTGAGAGTTTTGTAGGGCTGTTATTTTTTAAAAGAAAAACTCATCTTAATAAACGGGTGCTATCATATATTCGCTGTCTCTTTAAATGTTAAAGTTCTGATTTTTCAAAAAAAGTGGGCTCCAAACTACATCCAAGCCTTTTGGCTAGACTCTATTTTATACAATACATAATTGCGAATTTGTTGTGCCTTTTCTAACTCTATGTAAGGGATTTTAATCCCTCCTGCTGCGGTATAAAAAACCAAATCACACAACCCTTTACGTCGTTGATATATTGTTTGTTTTATCTTGACGGATTGAATTTTGTACCACAGTAACAAATCCCACTGTGTTCCAATTACACCAGAACTCGTCCTTATGCCTTCTTCGCTAATTCCATAATTCCACTTTTTCCAGTACCTGTATTGGTACAAAAAGACGATGATTATCCAAAAAATAGGGAAAATAGAAAGAGCCTCCGTAGAAAGGTAAACGCCCAAAAAAGCAAAGGCAGCTGGCAACAGGCCGATATAAAGCCAACGCCTCCACATAATAGAGCGATGGATACCATGCATTTCAAAGTCAACAGCGCTTACACCAGGGAAATACGTTTCTTGAACGGCCTCTATCTGATGTGCATAACAGCCAGGTACATAGAAAGATTGTTTTCGAGCTACCACTACGCTTGCTGCCTGTGATAACTTTAAGTCGAACAAATTGAATATCATCTTCACTGGGTTGGTGCTCCACGCTATCTGCTGGATTTTAGTCAGGTTAGCCGATTGTTCTCGCTTAGTCAATAAGCCAGCAACCACTTTGAAACCTCTTTGTGTTTTCAAAAAATTCAAATCATAATAACGGAGTACGGTCTGAATCAGTGTTAACAATATAGATCCAGCT
Organism: Saprospiraceae bacterium; assembly: GCA_020630355.1. Taxonomy (GTDB): domain Bacteria; phylum Bacteroidota; class Bacteroidia; order Chitinophagales; family Saprospiraceae; genus JAHDBJ01. The sequence goes on along the minus strand of JAHDBO010000281.1, from coordinate 2,092 downwards.
ATCATCAAGGGGACCGCAATAAGTGCAATCAAAAAAGCACTACCTGCCACCAATCCGGCCACTTCTTTGATTTGAGTTTCGAAGGAAGCGCCGATAATCGTTCTTGCATATTCCATTGCCGCAAATAAGGAACCAACAATTATCAATGCTCGACGAAAGTGGTTTTGCCCGATTCCGATTTTCAACAAGTCACTTATAGATAGATTCAGTAAAGAAGTCTCTTTTTGAACGATTGAAGCGACCCCCTCCGTTACCTCGTCGCCTTCTATCCCTTTTTCGGCTTTCGCCAAACGGCTCTTTTCTAGCAAGAAAGAACGGATTTCCTCGGCGTTTTTACGGTTGATTGCCTTTATGGAAAGTTCGTTTCCGGCCGAACCTGCCGTGTCAATTTCTAATGCCATGACATCAAAGAAACGATGGATGGGGTTTTGTTGTAAATTGACCGTTTGAATACGGTCGAAAGGGACGTTGATTTTAGATTTTTGGAAAACGCCCTTTTCGATGACTAATTCTTCATTTTTTATATAGAAATAAAATTTGAAGTAAGAAATTATAGAGGTTAGGGTCGAACCCAATCCAAAGACAATGACCACATTGTTCAACCAATAATTTTCATAACCGCCACGCCCTAGGAACATCACCAATAGTATGGGCCAAAACTGACGGATCAATCGCTGTACCAATTGAAACAAAATAACGATAATAGCAACTGGAGATTGACGATTGGGTTCGTACAAATTGACCTCAGGATTCCAGTTCTTCATTTGCTCCAACGGTTTTGATGATAAATTCTTTGAGTTGTTGTGCCTGTTCTGCTTCCAAACCCGGGATGCTCATATCGCTCCTCGCTCCTCCAGCCGTGAATATATCCAAAGATTTCAAACCAAATAAACGCTGAATAGGCCCTTGTTTGATTTCACAATGCTGTACCCTATTGAAAGGCACTGCCGTTTCCGACCTGAAAATCACCCCGCTACGATATAAGATATCTTTTTCTCGTATCACATATCCTTGAATGTTGTATTCTGCCCGAACCAATAACAGCGAAGCCACCAACAATAACAACCAAGTAGACAATAAGGCATAAATCCAAATATCATCTACCCCCCATTGCTGATAAAAAGCCGTACCTAGTGCAATGCCTAGTATTGCCAAAAACAAGAGTATCGTGGATATGTAAGCAACTTTTAAATAATTAGGCATCAAACGATTCACCTCAGCCTTTTCTACTGGAGGCAGTTTCGACAAATCCACCGAAGAATTTTCAAAAATCATATTTCTGTGATAAATATTATTAGCTAAAATACCTTAAAATCCATCCCAAGATAACCACAAAAGAGGATTCTCTATTATTTGTTCGACCAATGATAACAACAATGCGTCATATCAAATGTCACAGAACATCCTCTCTATCTATGTTTAAAAAATAAAACAACAAGCTTTCTCTCCCTAAAAACAACCTAATATTGCTCATAAATTATGATAATAACGATTTTCTTCTTAGCTTATCAAAGCATACTCAACATACTACAAACAACCGTTTTCTAGTAAAAACCAACCGAAAAAAACACAAAAGCGCACTTAAATATGATTTTTTTATATTTATATAAATTTGTGGCGTGAAATTTGATGTGTTTCCAATGTCTTTAGGAGGTAAAATAAAAAGACAGCAATTAAAACACATTTCAGTGACTTTCAAATAAAACAAATTGCATTTTTCTTTTATATGAATGTCACCTTATAAAAACCTAACTATGGAGAAAACATATACCAATCAAACTTCAAATAGTCCTATAAGTTACAGCCTTCCGCCGAATGTACAGGGTAGCTCACAACTAAAAGACTCCATCCCTTTATTCATTCTAATCGTAATCGGTGTCGTCGGGGTTTTTTATGTGCTTCAAAACTCATCTGAGTCCGCTCACTCCAATGCGCAAGCAGTGAGTTACTTTACATCCAACAATCTTGATGAACATCCAAGTACCGTATCAGGAGCAGAAAGCGGGACGCACCTTAAAACGCCTATTACCACTAAAATAAAAGTTAGAGGTGTCCTAGAAGCAAAAGAAAGATTGACTTTCAAAATTGATAA
>JAHDBO010000280.1 GCA_020630355.1 Saprospiraceae bacterium | reverse complement strand
AAACAAACGAATTTCCAGCAGCTTATGAAACTAGGAATTCTCAAAGCATCCAATGACAAACGGGTGGCAGTTGTCCCCAAAACATTGGATAAACTCTCCAAACTGGGTTTGGAAATCCTGCTAGAAAAGGGCGCAGGTGAAGCCAGTAATTTCTCTGATACAACTTATGGGGACAAGGTGGTCATCGCCTCTAGGTCAGAAGTGTTGGCACAGTCTGACATCTTATTGTCGATAGAAGCCCCCGAAGACTCGGATTTGGCGCAAGCCAAAAAAGACGCCCTCCTCATCGGTATCTACGAGCCGCTCAATGCACCAGAAACCAAAGCACGTTTGGCACAAGCCAGGCAGCAAGTATTCAGTTTGGACATGGTGCCTCGTACGACTTTGGCGCAAGCAATGGACGTGCTCTCGTCGATGGCATCCTTAGCAGGATACAAGGCTGTATTAGCAGCAGCAGAAGCTTTGCCCCGTTATTTCCCGATGATGATTACAGCAGCAGGAAGTATTAAGCCCTCAACGGTTCTAGTCCTAGGGGCTGGGGTAGCAGGATTGCAAGCAATAGCGACTGCCAAACGCCTAGGGGCGATGGTGGAAGCCTTTGATGTACGGGCCGCAGCCAAGGAGGAAGTCGAAAGTTTAGGGGCAAAATTCGTAGAGGTAGAAGGTGCAAAGGACGATACTTCTGCGGGCGGTTATGCGGTGCAACAAAGCGAAGATTTCTTGAAACGCCAACGAGAGGAAGTGCAAAGAAGGGCAATGAAAGCGGATGTCATCATCACGACAGCACAAGTACGAGGACGAAAAGCACCTATCTTGGTACCAGCTACAACTGTGGCGCAAATGAAAGCAGGCTCTGTCATCGTGGATATAGCTGCATCGACTGGTGGGAATTGCGAGCTGACACAAGACGGAAAAACCATTCTACACAATGGAGTGACCATCATTGGTGATTCCAACTTGCCACAAAAAATGGCAGAGGATGCGAGTACGCTTCTAAGCAACAATTATCTCAATTTCCTGAAATTCATCATCAAAGACGGTGCTTTGAACCTGGATATGGAACACGAAATCATCCAAGGCGCACTGATTCAAGGTTAATTGTGTTACAAAGTAATCCCTTTGAGAAATTAATCATTTTGAATTTTGAATGAGATGGTAATTACAATCCTAAAATTTTAGATACCACCAATCCTCTATCATCTTTCAACTATAAACTAAAATACAATGGAGCAGTTCCTTCAGTTCGTTGATAGCAACCTAATCATGATATACTTGTTGACATTCACCATCTTGCTAGGCTTTGAGGTGATCTCTAAAGTGCCAACCGTTTTGCATACGCCCTTGATGTCGGGTGCGAATGCGGTAAGTGGCGTCATCATCATTGGAGCTATCATCTTAATGCGCAATGCCAGTCCTGATGATTATATAACCTTAGTACTTGGTTCCTTAGGGATTATTCTAGGGATGATAAATGTGGTTGGTGGCTTTGCTGTGACAGACCGTATGCTCGAAATGTTCAAAAAAAAGAAAAAATAGATGCTAGACTTTAGATGGCTAGATACTAGAAGAAATAGCAAATCTATCGCATCTAAAGACTAAAATCTAATAATCTAAAATCTATTGACATCATGTTAGCTTCTATATTAAATATATCCTATCTAATCGGTGCCTTAGCATTTGTAGTAGGCTTGCGCCGACTGAGCTCGCCCGATTCAGCGAGACGGGGAAATATCATTGCCGCTATTGGCATGAGTATTTCTATTATTGCCACGATGGTTTATCCTTTCGGGGATACGCCCAATAATTATCTGTGGATTGTTTTGGCGATGATTATCGGCGCAGGGATAGGTTGGATGGCTTCCAAGCGTGTCCAAATGACAGATATGCCTCAGTTGGTTTCTATTTTCAATGGTCTAGGAGGTGCTTGTGCGGTGGTACTAGCGGTGATTGAATTTCTGCCCATTTCGGATGGGGCGGTGGTTTCTGCCAGCCAGGTTGGAGTATTGATTTTCACCTTGTTGATTGGAGCCATTGCCTTTACGGGAAGTATTCTAGCTTATTTAAAATTGGATGGGAAAGTATGGGATAGTCAAGTGACCTTGCCCAAACACAATATCATCAACAATGTATTGTTGTTGGCAATTATCGGCTTGAGTATTTATATGATGGTGATGGGAAATTACTCTTTAACGATGATTATCGTTTTGACGGTCGCCTCCTTAGTTTATGGCTTTTCTTTTGTGGCACCTATCGGTGGGGCAGATATGCCAGTCGTGATTTCTCTGCTAAATTCCTTCACAGGACTATCTGCTGCTGCTGCCGGCTTGATTTACAACAACCAGATTATGTTAGTGGGCGGTATTTTGGTAGGTGCCTCGGGGACAATTTTGACGGTGTTGATGTGCCAAGCGATGAACCGCTCTTTGTTGAATGTCTTGATTGGAGGATTTGGAAGCGGAGCTGCTGGCGGTGGTGGTAAGGCCGTTGGAGAGCAAGTAGCCAAGGAAGTGTCTTTATCTGATGCAGCGATACAACTGTTTTACTCTTCTTCTGTAATGATAGTACCAGGTTATGGTTTGGCGGTCGCTCAGGCGCAGAAGGTTTGTAAGGATTTGGATGATTTGCTCTCTGGGAATGGAGTGGATGTAAAATATGCGATTCACCCTGTCGCTGGCCGTATGCCAGGACACATGAACGTACTTTTAGCGGAAGCCGATGTCCCTTATCCCAAATTACTGGATATGGACGATGCGAATGATGCCTTGCCTAGTACAGATGTGGTCGTCGTCATTGGTGCGAATGATGTGGTGAACCCTGCTGCCCTAGATGACCCCAGTAGCCCAATACACGGTATGCCCGTTTTGAATGTCTGGGAAGCTAAAAATGTAATTGTACTAAAGCGAAGTATGCGCCCTGGTTATGCTGGTATTCAGAATCAGTTATTCTTCCATGCGAAGACCAAAATGCTCTTTGGAGATGCTAA
>JAHDBO010000279.1 GCA_020630355.1 Saprospiraceae bacterium | reverse complement strand
TAGTGGCTTATTTGCTAGGACCAAAGAAAACTTATCCCGCTTTTGATGCAGCCCTGCCTACGATTGACGTATCAATAGAAAACTTGGATGCTTATATCGCCGATAAAGAAGCTAAGATTGAAAATTTAAAACCAGATAACGAATCCCGTATTATCTGGGCGGATTCTATCCGCAAAACGCCTTGGGCAATCGTGTATTTGCATGGTTTTTCGGCAAGTCCAATGGAAGGGGCACCAGTACACCTCCAAACGGCTAAACGCTACGGCTGCAATATGTACCTGCAACGGCTAAAAGGACATGGTATACAGGATTCGACTTCCTTCAAGGATTTGACGCCAGGCGATATGGTAGAATCTGCAAAAGAAGCCTTGGTAATTGGTCAAAAACTAGGGGAGAAGGTCATTTTGATGTCGGCTTCGACAGGGAGTACCCTGTCGATTTATTTGGCGACAGAACACCCCGATAAAGTGGATGCAATGCTGATGTACTCCCCTAATATCGACTTGGCAATTGGTGGTTCACAGTTGTTTGTGAAGCCTTGGGGACTTTCTGTGGCTAGGATGATGGCAGGTGGAGACTTGCGTCAAATGCCGAATACGACAGGTGAAGCGGCTAATTACTGGACGACTCGCTACAATATCACGGGGATTGCAGCTCTGAGGGAGTTGATGAACCGCACGATGACAGAAGAGCGGTTTGCAAAGCTCAAAACGCCTTTTTTTATGGGCTATTATTATGAAGATGAGGAAAATCAGGATGAGGCCGTTTCTGTGGCTGCCATGCGGGATTTTTTTATGAAAGTAGCTACACCTGATGATAAGAAAGTCGAACAGAGCTTTCCGAAGGCAAAGGCACATGTCATTACTTCGAAATTCCGCTCTAAGGACTTAGAGGGCGTTGCACGGGCGACTTATAAATACATGGAAGAAGTGCTACAAATGAGCGCAGTTGAAAAGATAAAACAAGATTAGAAATTGTATTTGATCAAATCCGCCTCGACTTCGATTTGTTGGTTTTGTTCCATTTCTTTGATGATGGCATCGAGCTGAGGGTCGATTTCTTCCATTTCATTGTTCATTGAAATGTAGCTTTTCAGCATTTCTATCTGAGCGGGGCGATTGCCCGAGCGTATTAACCATTCTAGCGTATCCTGTGCTTGCTTTTGTACCTGCTTTTGATTAATGAAAGCGCGAGGTTCTTCGGCAAGGGCAGGAAGCTTAACTTCCGCTTTTTTGCTAGGGTTTGACTTTGTTTTTGAATTGTTTTTTTTCTTTTGTCTATGCTTGATGCGTAGGCAATCCCTTTCATCGTCGTTGATGAAATTGACAAGCACATCAAAAGATTCATTATTTGATAAAATGGCAAACTCAATACCTTTGTGCACTTTGTTGTGCAATTGTCCCATCAAATAAGAAGTGATATAAGAAAAGCCTTGTTTTGCGTCAGGTTCGGCTACGATCCACTTTATTTTTTTGCCGAGACGCTGGGTCTGTTGGATGAGTTTGAGGGGTACTTTTTTTTCATTTTTATCTATCAAAACAAAAATACGGTCGGATACTTTTTCCAACTTGCGAAACTTTACACGCTTGAAGTCGTCATAATCCAAAAATACGAACCGTCTCTTTGCTTTTGCCATAGATTTAACCGAATCTAACTTTTATAATATAGGAGAATAACAATATTAGTTATTTATTTTTACAAACGAAAGCAACTATGGGGAGGTAGGTATATTTTTTTACAAAACACACATCACTCAATCTGGAAAAACGAATCATGAACCGAACTTTACTCTATTTACTAGTGGCACTTCTTGCTGTCATTGCCTGTAAAGCACCCCAAAAACTAGAAAAAGCCACCCCTGTAAATGTAGGCGATGAGTCTAGTCCATCTACTTCTACATCAGATACCCAACCTAGCGAGAAAGCACAGAACCCAACCCCTGTTTTTCAAGCTCCGACCTTGGTTCAGTCAGGCGTAGCTACTTATAAAATAAGCACTTCATTTATCAATAATTACAGACCAACACAAGCGGATATTAATGGATTGGAATATCAAAAGAAGGTTTCCTTTAACCCTCGTTTGGCGAAAGCGGATTATAAGAAAAACACACGATACTATGATTTAGGAAATGCAACAGAGCAAATTATGCGTTATCGACTAGGAAAAAAATACTTAGTAGAGGGAGGAGGAAAAACTTATAAAGTGGAAAGAACTAATGAAGTAAAAGCAGTAGGAGGCTACTCTTGTCAAAAAATGATTGGGAAAGCCACTGATGGTACAGAAGCAGAAGTCTATTACACGACTGCGATTGATGCGAAGTATAATCCTGTTTTTCCGACAGAAGGATTCACGGTGATGTATGTCTTGAAGTCTGGAAATCGACGTTCTACCTACACCTTAGAGCATTTAGATGCTGGGAAGGTGGCAGATGAAGCTTTGGCATTGAAAGGGTATGAAAAAATGAGCCAAAAAGAATTTGAAGCTGGTGCTTTCAAAGGGCCGATTATCGGCTTTATGAAAGGACAAAAAGCCTTGGATTTTGAGCGGGTAGATTTGGCAGGGCAGAAAGTGAGCCCTTCCGCTATGAGCGGTAAGGTAGTCGTAATGAATTTTTGGTTTGCTGCTTGTAGTCCTTGTAAAGAAGAAGTGCCTGAATTTATAAAACTTAAAGAACGGTATAAAGATAAAGAGGTGGAATTTGTAGCGGTGACTTATGACAGCCCAAGTGTCGCAAAAGGTTTTGCTGATAAAACGGGTTTCGATTTTAGGATTGTCCCTAGCTCAAGGGACATCATGGATGCCTACAAGATTTTAATTTATCCGACTACTGTGATTGTGGATAAAAATGGGGTGGTACAGTCGATTATAGAGAAACCGACGAATCAGTGGGAAGTTGGTAGGGAGGTTGATAAATTGCTTAATTGAAGATGAGAAGATGAGAAGATGAGAAGATGAGAAGATGAGAAGATGAGAAGATGAGAAGAT
>JAHDBO010000278.1 GCA_020630355.1 Saprospiraceae bacterium | reverse complement strand
CTTCGCAACAAGTTTAGATATTACCGTTTACCGTTTACCGTTTACCGTTTACCGTCAAAAATATGCTGCATCACCTCCGAGTATTTGCTGGCATCATCTGCAAAAGTGGTGACAATCACCCCTTCTTCGATTTGCTCTGCTAGTTGAATGGCACTGTTTAGGTTCGCAGCGGCAGATGGACTGACCAGTAGACCTTCTTTCAAAGAAATTGCTTTGACCATATCGTAAGCCTCAAGTGTATCTGCTTCCAGTGTACGGTCTGCTACGGTTGCATCATATATTTTTGGTACGATTGCTGTTTCCAGATGCTTCCAACCTTCTAGTCCATGCATCGGGTTATCTGGCTGTACGGATACAACTTCAATATTAGGATTGTATGCTTTCAATCTGCGGCTAGTTCCTAGGAAAGTTCCCGTTGTTCCAAGTCCTGCCACGAAATGGGTGATAGCACCATTGGTCTGCTCCCAAATTTCTCTCCCGGTCGTCAAATAATGTGCTTCCCAATTGTGTACATTGGCATACTGATTCGCATAGTAATATTTATCAGGATATGCTTTTGCCAATTCCTTGGCTTTGAGTTGAGCGCCGTCTGTACCATCAAATTTAGAAGTATAAATAATGTCGACTCCCAAGGAATTCAAAATACGCTTGCGTTCCTCCGAGGCGTTTTCAGGTAGGCACAAGGTGATTTTCAGCCCTAGCGCTGCACCGATAGCAGCGTAAGCAATCCCTGTATTTCCACTGGTCGCATCGAGCAACGATTTACTTCTGTCTAAATTTCCGCTCAATACCGCATTTTTAATGATATTAAAAGCAGGTCTTGCTTTTACGCTACTGCCTAATTGTTGCCATTCTAGCTTGGCATATATCTGTACCCCCTCCTTGTGGTATACCTTCTTGATAGGGTATAATGGTGTATTCCCTATAAGTTTTTCGACCCGATTGACATTGTTTATCAAATCCGTACTCCTCCGTATTTCTGTGGCTATCGTATTTATCATGATAAATAATTATTCCTGATTGTGAATTTATATTTCAAAAAAAACGCCCTTCCAAAGCTTGCTTTGGAAGGGCGTTAAAGAATATTCAATATTCTTACTTGCTATATGATGATAGCTCGTCCGCTCCAAAGCCTAGGGCTTGGACAACAGCAACAACAACAGCAAGTATTTGAATAAAACATTTTAGATATTTGGTATTATAACAGCAAAAGCCTTTCCATTTGATGGAAAGGCTTTTGTCGATGATTGAATTGTCGCAAAGAAGACCAAATCCATCCTAGGGATGAAGTGTACAACAACAGCAACAAATGTTTTTAATCGTAATCATAAGACAAACATAATGGCAATTTTTAAAAAAGGCAATAGGGAAGCCTATTTTTTATCGAAAATTATAATGGAGCAGGGCGACTATTGATGATACGCAATTTCAATAATGTCCCAAACCCTTCCAAAGTTTCATATTCATAATGCGTGTCTAAATAGTCCTTGATGTGTTGTTGTGCTACAAGTATCGTATCTCCTGTTTTTAAAACTTTATAATCGCCCATAGCCACTTTGACGCCCCTGTGCTGAAGCTGCTTAATGTAAAATAAGTTGAAGCCATTTCTACCGTCTCTTACCAGTTGGACACCGTCCAAATCATATTGCTTGTTCACAGCTTTACGCAAAAGATAAGTGGCTGCATAGAATCCCTTGTCAAATTCAGTTTCTCTAGGAGGATTGGTTTTTTGAATAATATTAAAATAGGTGTAAGCGACGCATGAACATACCAAAAACACTAGGAGTTGTTTTATTTTTTTGGATTCTATTTTTTGAAAAAGGAAAGCAATGAAACAAGCAGATGATACCGCTAAGAATGGAAATAGAGGTGCATCATACCAGTATAGTTTTGTTTTTGAAATAGTGATGACAGCAAAATAGCACAAACTCATTATCAAGGAAAAAATACCGATGTTCTGAATAGAACCCTTCCATTTCCAAATAGAAAAAAGAGCGCCTACCAAAAATGCCAGCCAAAGTCCTAAGTGCTCGTATAGATAATGGAAGTAAAACCAATAACCCATGCCTGCACCGCTATTGCCTTCGTTCACTTCTAGGAAGCGACCTCCGAGTTCATTGGCGAAAACAGCTTCGAGATAACCGGTATTTTGATGCTCTCTTCCTAGATAAAAAGCAAGGATGGGGAGGAGAAAAATAAGGATACCAGTATAGAAATGTTTGTTTTTGAAAAGGGGGATAAGGTGCTTTTTCCAAATCAAAAAGACCAAATAAGCAGGGGCAAAAAGCAAGCCCGCAATACCTTTTGTGAGTACTGCCAGCATCAGGCTGAAAAAGAACAGATATAGCGATTTTGGGGATTGCTTTTTACAAAAATAAAAGAGTGACATACCGCTCACCGTCAAAAAAAATACAAGGAGCGCATCATAATCACCTGTCCTTGTTACATGATGATGGACGTAGCCATTGGTCGTTGCCAGGATCATCGCTCCTAGGAAAGCAATACCTAGATTGACGTTTCTTTTCAAAAAGAAAAAAACCAAAAGACAAGTGCCTAAGCCTGCCAATGCGGAAGGTAGTCGAATGGCTAGTTCGCTAGGCCCAAGCAGGTGCATAAAAGCGACTTGACACCAAATCATCAGAGGTGGTTTGGTGTTCCATAGGTCGGGCGCTCCATCGAAAGTGGTGGTCAGGTAATTGCCGTTGTAGTACATTTCTAGGGCATTGTTGGCGAGCCGGCCCTCGTCCCACATTCGTATCGTGAAGGCATCTAAATGACCAAATAGGGGGAAGTAAAGCAATAGCAACAGCAGTAAAAAAACGATTGTTTCCAAACGGGTTCTATCACTAAAAAAGGTATTGAAACGATTCAACATAATGGCAATGTATACTTTTCTGGTATTTATTTGAAGCGATTGCCTTGATATATTTCAGCGGCATTTTATCTTTGAGCATGTCCGACCCAAAATTGCTTAAAAATCGTTATCACCAAGCCTACTTCGAGCA
>JAHDBO010000277.1 GCA_020630355.1 Saprospiraceae bacterium | reverse complement strand
AGAAAACGATGGTCAAGGAAATGTGTCGCTTGCTTGGCTATGGCGACAATGCAGGTGGAACAATAGCTACTGGTGGCTCTATGGCGAATTTCATGGCGATGCTCATGGCTAGAGACAAGCACAATGCTAAATCAAGATTTGAAGGGGTAGGGCAAAATATGGTAATCTATACTTCACGAGAATCTCATTATTCCATTGCTAAAAATGCGGCCTTCATCGGGACAGGGCGCAACAATGTGCGCAAGGTCGCCACGGATGAAAAAGGGCGTATGTTGGCATCAGACTTGGAACAACAAATCAAAGCAGACTTAGAAAAAGGATTGTTGCCTTTCTTTGTCAATGCTACGGCAGGGACGACGGTTCTAGGAGCTTATGACCCAATAGATGAACTGGCGGACGTGACCGAAAAATATGGACTTTGGCTGCACGTCGATGGGGCTTATGGTGGTTCGGCAATGTTTAGCGAAAGCTATAAAAGACTGCTCAAAGGTGTGGAGCGGACGGATTCTTTCAGCGTCTGCGCCCATAAAATGATGGGGACGCCCATTACTTGTTCTTTCATGTTGACTCCGCATAAAGAATGTTTGCTGGATTCTTTCTCGCAAGAGGCTTCTTATTTATATCAAACAGATAATGAGGATGAGTTTAATCTAGGAAAAATTTCTTTCCAGTGTGGACGCCGCAATGATGCTTTGAAGTTTTGGACAATGTGGAAAGCACTCGGCTCAAAGGGCTTGGAAGCGATCGTCAACCACCAGTTTGAGCAAGGCGCTTGGGCATTGGATTATGTCCGACAGCATCCTGATTATGAGGCTTATAGTTTTGAAGATTCGGTCAATGTTTGCTTTAATTATAAAGGGGTTCCTGCAGATAAATTGTGTAATCGAATGTACGAAGAAGGAGTTTTAATGGTTGGATATGGCTCGTTTCGAGGGACACAGTTCGTGCGCCAAGTCACCATCAATGCGCTGAATAGCCAAGAAGATATGCTTCAGTTTTTCAAGACATTGGAGGCATTTGGAGATAAGTTGCTCGAGGAAAGTGTATTAGCTGATTCTAATAATAAAAAATGAAACAACGCCTAGCGCAAATAGCAATTGTCGTTCCTGATTATGATGAGGCAATTGATTTTTATACGAATAAATTACAATTCGAATTAATCGAAGATACGGTTTTGAGTCCTAGCAAAAGATGGGTATTGGTCAAGCCAAATGGGAGCGATTGTGGACTGCTTTTGGCGAAAGCCAGTAACGCTTCCCAATCGGCAAGCATCGGTAATCAGACGGGTGGGAGAGTGTTCTTGTTCTTGCATACGGATGATTTCGACCGAGATTTTCAAAATTTAGAAAAGCATCAAATCAAAATCATCCGACCGCCCGTAGAAGAAACTTGGGGTAAGGTTTGTGTGTTCGAGGATTTGTATGGCAATAAATGGGATTTGATAGAGCCGAAATCCTAAAACTGAATACACACATTCTTCGGTTCGGTGAAAAAGCGTAGTGCTTCTGTACCACCTTCCCGTCCGACGCCTGAGTTTTTGACGCCACCAAAAGGCGTCCGTAAATCTCGGAGCAACCAAGTATTTATCCACACGATGCCTGCCTCAATTTGTCGGGACATCCGCTGGGCACGGCTTAGGTTTTCCGTCCAAAGCGTTGCAGAAAGACCGTACTGTGTACTATTGGCATAAAGCAAGGCCTCTTGCTCTGTCTCGAAGGGCATGATAGTCACCACAGGGCCAAAAATCTCCTCTTGGTTCGTTCTGCAATCGTGCGCTAGGCCTTCTATAATTGTCGGTTCGATGTACCAGCCTTTTTCATATCCTTCAGGATAGACGGCATTGCCCCCTGCGAGAATAGTCCCACCTTCTTCTTTAGCGATTTGGATATAGGAAAGGATTTTGTCATAATGGGGTTTGGATACGATAGCACCTAGATTACTGTTCTCATTCGTAGGATGCCCGACTCTCAATGCCTTGGTTCGAGCTACAAAATCAACTTTGAACTTTTCATAAATTGATTTTTCCACCAAAATCCTAGAGCCACACAAACAGATTTGTCCTTGGTTGGCAAAAGAGGAGCGCATGGTCGTGTCGAGCATTTTCTCATAGTTGCAATCCGCAAAAATGATATTCGGATTTTTACCGCCCATTTCCAAGGAAACCTTCTTGAAAACAGGCGCTGCGACCTTGGCGATTTCCGCCCCGACCCGAGTACTGCCCGTGAAGGAAATCGCTTTGATTTTGGGATGTTTGCTTAGTTCTGCACCTACATTGATGCCGTCGCCATGTACGATATTTAGGACGCCTTTCGGCAAACCAGCCTCGATGCATATTTCTGACAAGAGATAGGCACTCATCGGCGTGACCTCTGATGGTTTGGCAATTACACAATTCCCTGCTGCTAGGGCAGGGGCGATTTTCCAAGTGAAAAGATAAAGGGGCAAATTCCAAGGAGAAATCGTACCCACGACGCCAAGCGGTTGGCGCAAAGTATAGTTAATCGCATCACTCATCTCATGCGCTTGCGTCGAGAATTGAGTGATCGCTTGCGCGAAAAATCTAAAATTGGAAGAAGCACGAGGAATGTCCACTTTTTTCGCCAACCAGATGGGTTTACCATTGTCGAGGGATTCGGCTTTCGCCAAACGGTCGAGATTCGCTTCTATCAAATCCGCAATTTTGCTCATCACTCGGCTGCGTTCATCGACTGAAGTGGCAGCCCACTTCGGAAATGCCTCAGTTGCCGCTTGAACGGCTAGCTCTACATCCGCTTGATTGGAAGCAGGAACTTGTGCATAGACTTCGCCACAAGAAGGGTCGAATAGGTCGAGGTATTGATTGTTGGAAGGAGCTGTTAATTCCCCGTTGATGTAGTTTTTGATGCTTTCCATTTTTCCTAAAATTTTAAAAAGTTCAAGTACAAGTGTCAATTTCAAGTTCAAGATTTGAACTTGTGCTTGATACTTGCACTTGACACTTTTATTATTTTTATCATTTTGATTTC
>JAHDBO010000276.1 GCA_020630355.1 Saprospiraceae bacterium | reverse complement strand
GATTTGTAGTCAGTCCTTGGCATTTTAGATGTTGGAGGGCATAAGCCATTTTGCGGTGGGCTGTCCGACGATTTTCATCCCAGACTATAATTTTGGCAATCATCGGGTCATAGTGAATCGAAATTTCGGAACTTTTACCGACCGCAGTATCGATTCTCAGACCTTCGATAGGAGGAATGGACCAGTTCAAGACTTTCCCTGTGGCAGGATTGAAGTTGTTTCGGGCATCTTCTGCGTATAGTCTTGCTTCGATAGCGTAGCCTTTTCCTTTTACTTCATCTTGGCTCAAAGCCAGAGGATGGCCTTCAGCTATTTCTATTTGCATTTGTACCAAATCCAATCCAGTGATTGCTTCTGTAACAGGATGCTCAACTTGTAGTCTGGTATTCACTTCTAAGAAATAGAAATCCTTACTTATATCGTCAAATATAAATTCTACCGTACCTGCATTATCATAATTGAGTGCCTTAGCCGCTAATATAGCAGCTGCTCCCATTTTTTGACGCAAGTCATCATCCAAAACGGGGGAGGGACTTTCTTCCAATACTTTTTGGTAACGTCGTTGGATGCTACATTCTCTTTCCAATAAATGGATGGCATTACCGTGCTTATCACCGAAAATCTGAAACTCGATATGCCTACCTTTGGCAATGTATTTTTCAATAATCAACTCATCATCCCCAAAAGCGGATAGGGATTCTCTTTTTGCTGCTTCAATATTCTTTTCTAAATCCTTGGCGTCATGAACGATGCGCATCCCTTTTCCACCGCCACCTGCTGTTGCCTTCAGCAGCAAAGGGAAGCCCACTTTTTGGGCAGCAGCTATTAGTGTTGCTAGGTCTTGTGCTGCCCCTTGATAACCAGGAACCACAGGGACTCCGTTCTCTTTCATCATCGATTTTGCCCTAGATTTGGAGCCCATCGATTCGATAGCGGACGGTTTGGGGCCAATAAAGATTATATTGTTGTCGGTACATTTTTGGGCGAAAGCCGCATTTTCAGACAAAAAACCATAACCTGGATGTATCGCATCTGCCCCGTATTGCTGGGCGACGGCTATGATTTTATCTATGTTCAGATAGGATTCTTTGGGGCTACTCGCCCCTATATGTACGGCTGTATCAGCCTCTTTTACAAACAAACCCTCTTCGTCCGCATCCGAGTAAACGGCAATAGACCGAATGCCCATTTTTTTACAAGTACGGATAATTCTTGATGCAATTTCACCTCGATTGGCAATCAATATAGTCTGAATCGTTTTAAGGGACATAGATAGTAGTTCTAGTATGATTTCTTTTTGATACGATTTGATCTAAAAATAATTCGATTTCTTGAATATGTTCTTGTTTGTTGAACCTAAAATCGGCGTGCACGTATTTGGGGATGATTTTCAAGGTTGACGGAACACGATTTTCTTGTAATTTTTGGTGTAAAATAATACTAGAGTGTGCTTCGACCAGAGCGTCCCATGTTCCGTGCATGATATAAAAAGGAGGTGTGTGCTCAGTGATGTAATGTAGAGGACTTGCAGTTTGAGCCAGGGTGCTATTTTTTCTGATATTTTGACCCATCAACAAGGAAGTGACCCAATCAAATGGTATCCGACGATAAGCGGGCAAGCCTAGGTTGAGCAAATCCGTAGGGGGATACCAAAGCACAACGCCCGCAATTTTATTCAGAGCATTTGCACCTGCCACAGCGCATAAATGTCCACCTGCCGAAATGCCCCACAAAAAGATTTTATCAGGATTGAGATTGAACTTTGAGGCCTTCTTTTTTAAGAACTCGATAGCCACTTCCACTTCTTTTTGTTGTGTAGGCCATTTGGCTCTATAACTGAAAGTATAATCCATGCTCGCTACCGCATATCCTCGAGCGAGTTGTCTGATGACCCCAGTCTGTACCACTCGATGATGCCCAGACAACCAACCGCCACCATGTAGGAATAGTATAATTGGAGTAGGAGAGGAGCTGCCTTTCGGCAAATACAAATCGAGGGATTTGTCCCTGTTTTTAGTCTTTGTGAAAACATGAGATTGCCTAGGATAATTATTGCGCCTCAACCACCATTGCATTTTGAAAAAGTCTGCTGCTAAAGCCAGACTATTCATCAAGAACAAAATCAAATTTCTCAAAAATGCTAGCATCTAAATTGTCTTCTTTTGAAGTAAATCAGCGAATTTTCACTAAAATAACTTCTTCTTGTTTATTTTGTGCATCCTATTCATTAAAAATAATTGAAATGAAGACACTTCAGCTAGAAATACAAGATGGTATAGCAATAGTGACGATAGACAACGGGAAAGTCAATGCTATTGATACAGCATTGGCGAAGGAATTATGGGAAGTTTTTGTGGACTTAGAAAAGAACGAAACGGTAAAAGGCGCGGTTTTATCAGGCCGCCCGAATTGCTTTAGTGCTGGGTTGAATATTCTCAAACTATTTCAAGACGGTCTTGAAGGGACTCGTATTTTTTGGGTAAACTATCTGAATGCTTTGCAAACCATGATTCGTTTTCCAAAGCCATTGGTATCGGCGATTACGGGATATGCTCCTGCTGGCGGGACGATATTGGCACTCTGTGCGGATTATAAAGTGATGGCAAAAGGGAGCAAGCATGTCATAGGGATGAATGAATTTAAAAACTCCATGCAAATACCTGAAATGATGTGCCATATTTATTCCTATTTCCTAGGAGAAAAAGAAGCTTGGATTGCTGTTCAAAATTCACAAATGTATAATAGCGATGAAGCCTTGGCAATTGGTTTGGTGCAAGAATCTGTTGAAGTGACGGAGGTATTGCCACAAGCGATGAAACAGGTCAGAAAATTATCGAATCTATATCCTCCAGTCTTCCGTAAGTCCAAAAGATTGATGCGACGCCAGTTGCTAGAGGTGATTGATAGGGATATAAATGCAATGGTTGATGACATTATTAAAGATGCGAGCGACCCATTTGTCTTACAGAGTGCTCAGATGTTTTTGGCAAGCTTGAAAAAATGATGTTGCA
>JAHDBO010000275.1:1960-3018 GCA_020630355.1 Saprospiraceae bacterium | reverse complement strand
GATTTGAAATCACCAAAAACCATATTTCATTCAAGTAATTAAGAATCAAAAAACATGGGATTATTCGATTTTATAAAAGGGGAATTCATTGAGGTCATTGACTGGATAGAAAATGACAAGGACACGGTTTTGTGGAAATTCCCTGATAAGGACCAGAATATCAAATACGGTGCTAATCTGACCGTGAGGGAGTCGCAGATGGCGCTGTTTCTGGATGAGGGACAGTTGGCAGATATTTACGAACCAGGTCGCTTTGAGTTGATTACTCAAAACATGCCCATCATGACGACGCTCCGCTCTTGGAAAATGGGCTTCAAATCCCCGTTCAAAGCGGATGTTTATTTTCTAAGTACTCGAACTTTCACCAACCTGAAATGGGGAACGCCCAATCCTATCATTATGCGTGACCCACAGTTTAAGCAGGTACGTGTAAAAGCTTTTGGAACCTACTTTGTAAAAGTTGCTGACCCAGCTGTATTCTTCAAGGAATATGCCGGTACGAAGCATAACCTTAAAATCGGTGAAATAGAGGACAGTCTCCGAGACATCGTATCTCCAAAATTTGCGGAGGCACTGGCAGAAGGTCAATTTTCTGTGCTGGATATGGTGGCGAACTATACAGAGTTGGGCGAGAAGATTAAGCCCGTATTGCAAAAAGATTTAGACCCGCTAGGCTTAGAGCTGGTTAAATTCCAAATCACGAGTACTTCGTTACCAAAAGAAGTAGAGGAGTTCTATGATAAAATGACCAATATGAACATGGTCGGGGATATGAATAAATTCCAACAGTTCCAACAATCAAATGCGATTGAGGAGGCGGCTAAAAACCCAGGCGGTGGCGCTGGTGAAGGTATTGGTATGGGCATGGGATTCGGAATGGCACAAATGTTTGTGAATCAACAACAGCAGCAGCAAAACCAAAATGCACCTGCCCCTCAACAAGAGCAACAAAGTAAAGAGGAAATCATGACGATGCTCAAAGACCTCGGACAGCTTATGAAAGATGGTATTTTGACCCAAGAGGAGTTTGATGCGAAGAAGAAGGAATTGCTAGCAAG
>JAHDBO010000275.1:0-1860 GCA_020630355.1 Saprospiraceae bacterium | reverse complement strand
ATGGTATTTTGACCCAAGAGGAGTTTGATGCGAAGAAGAAGGAATTGCTAGCAAGGCTTTAGTCTGGAGTGTGCAGTAGGCAGTGTGCAGTGGGTAATTTGATTCAGCATATAAATTGAATAGATGAAGAAGCGGTATGGAGATTTTAGGGATTTGATTGTGTATCGAAAAGCTTTCAAACTGGCTATGCTTGTTTTTCACATTTCAAAAAAGTTTCCAGTTGAAGAAAAATATGCTTTAACTGACCAGCTTAGAAGGAGTAGCCGCTCAGTCTGTGCCAATATTGCGGAGGGGTACAGAAAGCGTCAATATCCTAAACATTTTACTGCTAAAATATCCGATGCTGATATGGAAAACAGTGAATCTATTGTCTGGCTGGATTTTGCTTTAGCTTGCAAGTATATCGAAAAAGAAGAAAGGGATAAGTTCACGCCTTATAATTGAGGAAATAGGAAAACTTTTAAATCATATCATCCGAAACCCAGAAAAATACAGGCATTAGTTTATTGTTTACTGCAAATTACCAACTGCCTACTGCAAACTGCTCATTTAAATGTCTGATGTCACTTATATAGAAAACGCTCAAGCTTTCCCCTGTCCATCTTGCGGAAGCAAACTCGAATATTCTGCGGAGAAAAAAAGTATCTACTGCGGTCATTGCGGTTATACGGAGGATGTGGACCCGTCCAATGACCAAGTGGTGGAGCAAAACCTCAATCAAGCCTTAGGCAATGCACCCAAAATCATAGCCGAATCTTACGGCAAAAAAGTTTTCGATTGTCAGAGCTGTGGCGCAAAGTTTATGGTGGAAAGCGATAAAGTGAAAGTCAATTGTGGTTTTTGTGGTTCTAAAAATGTGAATGTAGAAGCCTTCGACCATCAATTGATACAACCACAAGGTATCATCCCGTTTCAGGTGTCTCGATTTGAGGCGGAGCGATTTTTCAATAAATGGATAAAACAAGGTTTTTTTCATCCCAATAAACTCAAACGTCTAGCGGCTATCGAGGATTTACATGGGATTTATTTGCCGTTTTGGACTTTTGATGCGCATACCGAATCAGATTGGAGCGGTGAAGCAGGGACCTATTATTACGAAACCCGTCGGGTGCGCGTGAATGGGCAGATGCAAACGCAACAAGTCCGTCATACCAAATGGAATTATCGACGTGGACATCTCAAGCACTTTTTTGATGATATTTTGGTCGTTGCTTCTGGTGGTCTGGAGCAGATACACATGGAGCGTGTCTTGCCTTACAAACTGGAGGAAGTGGTCAATTTTGACCCAAGGCTGATGGTCGGCTGGGAAGCAGAGATTTATAATCTGGAGTTTGACCAAGGGTACGAAGTCGCCGATGTGATTATTGACCAAAAAATCAGAAATATGTGCTCCTCTCAACTGGGCGGAGATACGCAGCGAAACTTACATGTCAATAGCCATAAGCACGGTCAAACTTTTAAACATATTATTCTACCTGTTTGGATTAGTTCTTATAAATATCAGAACAAGATTTATCATTTTACAATTAATGGGCAAACAGGCAAAATCTACGGTAAAAAACCAATTTCTTGGTTCAAGGTGGCGGCTTTGGTTCTAGTGTTTGTGCTCTTTATCCTAGGGGTTTATCTGTTGAGAGAAAGCCAGATTTTAGCGCAATAGTATAATGTGTTATATGAGAATCATAAAAACCTTGGTGGCTTGTTCTTAGCCATCAAACCACCAAGGTCGATAATGTTAGAGCTAGCCTGCGACTACAGGCGTATGCTCCGAAAGGAATTTCTCCGTTTTGGTTTTTTCTACTTTGTTAATAAATTTTTCAGATTCGTGCTTGTCACGGACGACTTTGGCGACCGTAAAAC
>JAHDBO010000274.1 GCA_020630355.1 Saprospiraceae bacterium | reverse complement strand
CACATTAAATTAAATCAGAATAGTTTCAAAAAAAATAAAATTCCGCATCTTTGTTTATCAAGCAAACAACTAAAACGATGCGATTTTTACTTACACTCTGTTTATCCCTTTGTTTTTTTATTCAAATCAATGCCCAGAATGGTGTTCCTCCTCAAGCAGGTGCCCGTGGCATGGCAATGGGCAATGCCTCTTCTACCTTCCAAGACATTAACAGTCTCTTCAGCAACCAAGCAGGATTGGCATTCCTAGAGAAAATGGCATTTACCGCAGGTGCAGAGCGACGGTTTTTGCTAGCAGACATCAATTCCTACATAGCAGGTGCTGCGATACCTACCAAAGGCGGCACTTTCGGCTTATCTGTCAATTATTATGGTTTTGAAGGCTATAATGAGTCAAAAATCGGTTTGGCTTATGGTAGAAAACTATTTGACAACCTTGCCATCGGAGCGCAATTGGATTATCTAAGCACGCGCATACCAGAGTTTGGAAATAAATCCTTGTTCACCTTCGAGGTCGGTATGCAGGCCGTTTTGATAGAACAAGTAACTATTGCCGCTCATATTTTCAGTCCCATCCAACAAGAAATCGTTGAAGGCGAAAGCCTTCCTAGTATCTTCAAATTGGGACTTGGCTACCGCCCTAGCGAAAAACTATTCGTTTCTGCCGAGATGGAAAAAGATTTAGGTTTTGATGCAGATATAAAACTCGGTATCGAATATTTTTTAATAGATATTCTCTCCTTACGGACGGGTGTCTCTACCAACCCACTCAGAAATACCTTTGGTCTAGGACTTAAACTAAAAAGTGGTCTCATGGTCGATATTGCTGCTGGCTACCATCATGTATTGGGTATCACTCCAGCGGCTTCTGTCACTTACCAGTTGCCCTAAAAGCCCTTTTTAGTCCATTTTAAATCGAAGACCATGCTTAAAAATACACTATATACGCTCCTACTTTTTTTACCACTTTTCCTAGGGGCACAGGTTCGGGATACGATTCCCTCCGAGCCAGATGTTAATATCGACTTACTAGAAGATTTCATCCTTAATCAAGGTGGAGACGGGGAAGATTTTGATTTGAACGATATTTTCAATGCACTAAAAGTGTATGAAAAAAAACCGCTCAACCTGAATAAAGCAACAAGGGTCGATTTAGCTGAAATGCGCCTATTAACGGATGTTCAAATCAATGATTTCATCAGTTACCGAGCGGAGGCAGGTGAATTATTGGCATTGCAAGAGCTACAATCTATCCCTAGTTTTGACCAAAAAACGATTGACCGTATCATGCCCTATGTAAAAGTGTCGGGCGATGTCGATGATTATAATGTCGGTCTATTTGAACTATTAGGTAAGGGTACAAACGAGGTATACCTCCGCTACAGGCGTTTTCTCGAAGAAAAACAAGGTTATACCAATGGTAATTATCTAGGAGATGCCAATCAGTATTATGTCAATTACCGACATCAATATGAAAACCGAATGAGCTACGGTTTCACCCTAGAAAAAGACCCTGGGGAAGAGTTTTTCACGGGAAGCAATGCTCAGCAAGGCTTTGATTTTATTTCAGGGCACTTGTACATGCAGAAATACAGCAAGTTTTTGAAGTATTTCTCCCTAGGAGATTTCACAGCTAATATGGGGCAAGGGCTGATGATGTACCAAGGCTTCAGTAATAGTAAAGGGGCATTTGTTACGTCTATTCGTCGGACAGGTAGACCGCTCCGTCACTACGCCTCTCTAGGAGAATACAATTTCCTAAGAGGAGTTGGTGCCACGATGAATTTGACCGATAATATCGAATTTACCGCCTTTGGTTCTTTCAATCAGTTTGACGGTTGTCAGGAAGCAACTGTCATAGGTAGCCAAGGACAAGATTCTGTGATTTGTGTTTTAAATAACCAAGAAGAATTTGTGATTGACCCTTTTGACCCTGAAGCAACACCACAAACTTTGACCCTCGGAGAAGTAGACCCTGCTTCTGGTGGTCTATTTATGGGACAAACCCTAGGTGGTTCTGGGCTACATCGAACTGAATCAGAAATTATCAAGAAAAACACCATCAACGTGCTCACTGGCGGAGGTACCTTAAAGTACCACACCGACCAATGGCACATTGCCCTCAATGGAATTTATTCAAAATTAGATACAGAAGTTCCTCCTTCTACCCAGCCCTACCAACGCTATAATTTCTCAGGTGACAACCTGATGAATGTGGGTTTAGATTACTCCTTCATTCTCAACAATTTCAACTTCTTTGGGGAAATAGCCACCAATCTAGAAGGAACTTCCGCGGTAAATGGGGTAATCATCGGTTTGGACAGGCATGTCTCGATGGCGGTACATCATCGTTATCTTGACCCAAAATTTGTAGCTTTTTATGGTGACCCCTTTTCTGAATCGGGAAGGAATGAACACGGTTTATATCTTGGTTTGGAAGTGCGTCCTAGTAAAAAATGGACGATTGCGACTTATTATGATTTTTGGAGACATCCATTTTTACGCTTTCAAACAGATGGTCCTTCGAGAGGAAATGAATTTTTTGCAAGGGTCACTTATTACCGCAAACGTAGAATGAAGGTCTACATGCAATATCGTACGGAGACCAAACAGCGCAATGCACCCGACAATATCACTGCCGCCGATTTCTTGACCAATCATAGAAAACAATTTTTCAGAATACATTTTGAAAATAAAGTCTCAAAGGCTATCGAGTTGAGAAACCGCTTTGAATATACTTGGTTTGACAATGAGGTAGAAGCCCAATCGAGGGGCTATGTCATTTATCAAGATGTGATTTACAAACCATTATCCGCACTGCATTTTACGGCACGTTACGCCATCTTCGATACAGATGATTTTGACTCTAGGATTTATGCTTTTGAGAACAATGTTTTGAGGAGTTTTTCTATTCCTCCTTATTTTGGGAAAGGCACTCGTTTTTATCTTAACCTTCGTTATAGAGGTATCCGAAATGTAGTCGCCGAATTGCGTTATGCGCAGACTTATTTTGCGGACAGGGACGAAATCAGCTCTGGTAATGAGCAAATCAATGGGAATACCCGCTCAGAGGT
>JAHDBO010000273.1 GCA_020630355.1 Saprospiraceae bacterium | reverse complement strand
TGAGGATGGACTGATTAATGGCCTCTATTTCGCCAAATTCCAATTCAATGTTTCTGGCAAGCAATACCGTCATAGGGGTTATCCTATCTGCGCCATAAATCGTCAGTTCTCGTTCATATTCCAAACCCAATAAATCAGCATAAGCTTTTTCTAAAAGTATGGTATGTTTTGCGCCCGTATCTAGGATGAATCGCAAGGAAAGCCCGTTGACTTCTACAGGAATCACAATGAAATTATTGATTAGCTCAAAATTCATTTTAACTCTTCTTTGTCCATCTTTCAAGGAAAAACCCAGCATTTGAGCTTGACTCGAATGGCTAAAGTAGAAGACAAACAGCAATGTCAGCAATAAGCGAATCATTCTCTCTCTTGAAGTCACTTCTCAATCTGCCATATAGCAGATATAATAAGTTACGAGTTTTAACAACAAAATGCTAGCAATGTTTGGGAGATGAAATAACTAGTATCCATCTATTAAAACGAATGCAGCCGCTCAAAAGTTGGTGCTTTTGAGCGGCTGTTAATGATTGTTCTCTAGTAAAGTCTAAAGACCAATAGCCAAAGACAAGTTCTAAAATCAATCAAGAAGCAATCTTTTCCAATTCATCTTTCTCTACCCGCAAGTTATCAATGATGAAGGTCTGACGTGCTGGTGTGTTTTTTCCCATATAGTAAGTGAGCAGTTGCTCTATATTGGTGTCCTCATTCATGATGACAGGGTCGAGCCGAATATCCTCTCCGATAAAATCTCCAAATTCCTTTGGGGAAATCTCCCCGAGTCCCTTAAAGCGAGTGATTTCAGCTTTCCCTCGGAGCTTTTTAATGGCAGCTTGTTTCTCTGCCTCGGAGTAACAGTAATAAGTATCTTTTTTATCCCGAACCCTAAATAATGGTGTATCTAATATATATAGGTGGCCTTGTCGCACCAAATCAGGGAAGAACTGCAGGAAAAAAGTCAGTAACAACAGCCGAATATGCATGCCATCCACGTCGGCATCCGTAGCGATGACGACCCTATTGTAACGTAAGTCATCTAGCCCATCCTCGATATTCAAGGCATGTTGTAGCAGGTTGAATTCCTCGTTTTGGTAAACGATTTTCTTGGTCAAGCCAAAACAATTCAAAGGTTTCCCTCGAAGGCTAAAGACGGCTTGCGTCTGCACATCCCTTGCTTTGGTAATAGAACCACTTGCCGAATCCCCCTCTGTGATGAATACGGTTGACTGTAATTTTACTTCCTCGTCCCCTCGCTTATTGTTGAAATGCACTCGGCAATCTCGCAGTTTTTTATTGTGAAGATTCGCTTTCTTAGCTTTGTCCCTAGCGATTTTTTTGATGCCAGCGATTTCCTTGCGCTCTCGCTCGGATTGCTTGATGCGTTTCTCGATTTCCTTGGCAACTTCTGGATTACGGTGTAGGTAATTGTCCAGTTCTTTCAAGAAATCATTCATGAAGCTACGCATCGTCGGACCGCCAGGAGCGACGTCAATAGAGCCTAGTTTGGTTTTGGTCTGCGATTCAAAAACAGGCTCTTCTACTCGGACGCTAATCGCTGCGATGATAGAAGCACGAATATCTTTGGAGTCGTAGTTTTTCTTGAAATGGTCACGCATGACCTTCACAATACTCTCTTTGAAAGCATTCAAATGCGTTCCACCTTGCGTAGTATACTGACCATTGACAAAAGAATAATATTGCTCCCCATATTGTTGACCATGCGTCATAGCGAGTTCTACATCTTCGCCTTTCAGGTGAATGATAGGGTAGCGGACGTTTTCTAAATCAGATTTTCGTTCTAAAAGGTCTTTTAGTCCATTTTTAGAATAGAGCGTCTTACCGTTGAAGTTGATTTTTAGCCCTGCATTCAGATAGGCATAATTCCAGAGCTGATTCTCGATGTACTCTGCATGGAATTTATATTTTTTGAAAATGCTATCATCAGGACGGAATTTAACAATCGTTCCGTTGGGCAAGTCTGTTTTCGTGATTTTGAAATCTTCAGTCAGCTCTCCAGTAGAAAACTCTGCTATTTTAGTTTTTCCCTCTCTGACCGCTTGCACTCGAAAATAGTTGGAAAGGGCATTTACTGCCTTTGTTCCGACCCCGTTTAGACCAACTGATTTTTTAAAGGCCTTAGAGTCGTACTTTCCACCCGTATTGATTTTGGAAACACAATCAATCACTTTCCCCAAAGGGATACCACGACCATAATCTCTGATAGTGACTTCCCCGTTTTCGAGCGTGATGTCGATTTGCTTACCATGGCCCATGACATACTCATCAATAGAGTTATCAAGCACCTCTTTGACAAGTATATAGATACCATCATCAGCAGCCGAGCCATTTCCCAATTTCCCAATATACATCCCAGGGCGCATTCTGATATGCTCCCGCCAATCGAGTGAACGAATATTATCCTCTGTATAATTTACTGTCGCCAATGTATTAGATTTTATGCTGTCGCAAAATGGGGATTTTTAAGCTTAAACCCAAAAAAGAAAAACCCTATTTTTTGTTTTATAAAAATATAAATTTAAAAACAAAAAATGTATTTTGCAACAATGTCCCTTGTTTTTACATTTCGTTTCTGAAGTCCATTCTATTGATGACCGTAGCAGAAGAAATCATAGCAACATCTATAAAGCGAGAGCATCGAATGCAAATTTTCTTTGCGTTTTTGGGGCTTATTGTTTCTATTAGTATGTTGTATGCTTTCTATCAGAAAAACACCTTTTTGTTTATTGTTGGTCTTGCTATGATACTAGGAGCCTCGGTTCTATTGCGGACGGTTTGGCGATATAGTTCGATTGAGAGGCATCCTGTAATGAGGCAATTACAAGATAGGCCTAAGGAGATTATCTGGGTCTATGCAATGGTGATAGAGCGGATGCCTTTTGGAATACACCTGAACCGTTCTAGTACGCTTTTTTTCAAGAAGACAGATGGTACAGAAATTTGTTTTTCCATTCCCTATAAAAAACTTAAACCACTACACCAATCCCTAGAGAAACAATTGCCTCATGCTACTTTCGGCTATAGTATCGAAAAAGCACAATGGTACACTGCCAACCCTTGGATG
>JAHDBO010000272.1 GCA_020630355.1 Saprospiraceae bacterium | reverse complement strand
AGGTGCTAGGATACCGAAAAGTACCGACAGACCATGAGGACTTGGGGGATTCTGCTTTGGCTACCGAGCCAAGAGTAGAACACGTGTTTGTGAAGCCAGCAGAACCAATGGATAAAAAGGATCTTGAGCGTAAGCTTTATATTTTACGCAAGTTTTCTACGCATAAAATCCACCAGACTTATCCGCAGACTAAGGATTTATTTTATATCACTTCTTTCTCCTACAAAACGATAGTCTACAAGGGACAATTGACGACTTATCAGGTACGACCTTATTTTCCAGACTTACATGATGAGCATTGCAAAACAGCGATTGCATTAGTACATTCTCGTTTTTCTACCAATACGACGCCTAAGTGGAAGCTGGCGCAACCTTTCCGATATGTTGCACATAATGGGGAAATCAATACGATTCAAGGCAACTTGAACTGGTGGAAATCCAAGGAAGTTTTATTTGAGTCTTCCTTGTTTTCTAAAGAAGAAATAGAAATGCTACTGCCAATCTGTGGCGACGGTTTATCTGATTCTGGAAACTTTGATAATGTCTTAGAATTTTTAGTCTTGAGTGGTCGTTCTCTACCGACGGCTTTGATGATGATGATTCCAGAAGCATGGCAGCACGATGAATTAATGGATGATAATAAAAGGGCTTTTTACCAATATCATAAAACATTGATGGAGCCTTGGGATGGCCCTGCTTCGATGTGTTTTACGGATGGTATCTTGGTAGGGGCTACCTTGGATAGAAACGGTCTGCGTCCTTCGAGATATTGCTTGACAGATGATAATACGCTAATTGTTGCTTCTGAAGCAGGTGCCTTACCTGTTGACCCCGCTAAAATTGTTTTAAAAGGTCGCTTGCAGCCTGGTAAAATGCTGATAGCAGACTTGGATGAACACCGAATCATAGGCGATGAAGAATTGAAACAAACGATTTGTAGCCGTGCCCCTTATCGGGAATGGCTGAACGAACACCAAATTACGTTAAAGGACTTGCCTGACTCTACTAGTTTCACAGAGGAGGTGACGATGGATGAAAAAACGCTTTTTGTGCGTCAGCAAGCTTTTGGTTATACTAAAGAGGATTTAAAATTTATCCTAGAGCCGATGATTAAAGCTGGGAAAGACCCACTTGGCTCAATGGGAGCAGATATTCCTTTGGCAGTCTTATCCCATCAAGCACAGCACTTGTCCAATTACTTCAAGCAATTGTTCGCTCAGGTAACTAATCCTCCAATTGACCCAATTAGAGAGCGTTCGGTGATGTCACTGTACGCTCTTTTAGGTGGCGCTCGAAATATACTGGAAGTAACGCCCGAGCATTGCGAGTCCATACACCTAGATACACCTATTTTGACCAATGAAGAATTGGCAAAACTCAAATATATCAATCACCCGAAGTTCAAAACTGGAACGATTGATATTGTCTTTAATTCCGACAACCAAAAAGGACGTTTAGAAGCGGCGATAGACCATATCTGCGCTATAGCAGAAGATTATGCCCGCAATGGCGTGAAGATTTTGATTTTGTCGGATAGGAATATAGATAGTCGCCATGCTCCGATTCCATCTTTATTGGCGACGGGTGCAATTCACCACCATTTGATAAAGAAAGGATTGAGAAATCAGACCTCCTTATTAATTGAGGCAGGTGATGTTCGGGAAACGCATCATTACTGTACCTTGATAGGTTATGGTGCGAGTGCGATCAACCCATATATGACCTTTACCACTTTAGCATCTTTGAAGAAAAAAGGTGTCTTTACAGAAAAAGAATCCCTAGAAGCTATTTTCAAAATATATATCAAAGCGATTGGTAAAGGTATTTTGAAAATCATGTCCAAAATCGGAATTTCTACTTTGCAATCATACCAAGGGGCGCAGATATTTGAGGCATTGGGCTTATCGGACGAGGTCGTTCATAAATGCTTCACGGGTACGGTTTCTAGGATTCAAGGTATCGGTTTTGACGGTATTGCAGCAGAGGTTTTAGCTTGGCATCAGTTGGCATTTCCTGAAAAGGGGAAAAATGCAAGTAGCCTACCGGATGGTGGGGTTTATCAATGGAAACGGAGAGGGGAAGTCCATATTTTCAATCCTCAATCCGTGCATTTATTGCAGCACGCTTCTAGGAAAGGGGATTATGACGCCTATAAAAAATATGCAAAACTCATCAATGAACAAACGGAAAAAGCTTTCACTTTACGGGGTTTGTTAGAGTTTAGAAAAGGCGAATCGGTGCCTTTAGATGAGGTAGAACCAGTAGAGGATATTATGCGGCGTTTTGCTACGGGGGCGATGTCTTTTGGTTCAATTTCCCATGAGGCGCACTCCACGCTGGCAATTGCGATGAACCGAATAGGAGCAAAAAGTAACTCAGGGGAAGGAGGGGAAGACGAGGTACGTTTCAAGCAAAAAGACAATGGGGATTGGGAACGTTCTGCGACGAAGCAAGTGGCTTCTGGACGCTTCGGAGTAACTATTAATTACTTGACCAATGCGGACGAACTACAAATCAAAATGGCACAAGGTGCGAAGCCAGGAGAAGGTGGTCAATTGCCAGGGCATAAGGTGGATGATTGGATTGGTCGGGTACGTCACTCAACGCCAGGGGTGGGATTGATTTCCCCACCGCCGCACCACGATATTTATTCGATTGAGGATTTGGCGCAGTTGATTTTTGATTTGAAAAATGCCAATCGACAATCTCGAATCAATGTAAAATTGGTCTCCAAGGCAGGAGTTGGTATCATTGCCTCTGGTGTTGCCAAAGCTCATGCGGATGCGATATTAATTTCTGGGCATGATGGTGGGACGGGGGCTTCCCCTCTGAGCTCTATTCGTCATGCGGGTTTACCTTGGGAATTGGGGCTAGCGGAGTCACACCAAACTTTGGTCAAAAATAAATTGAGAGATAGGGTTGTCCTTCAAACGGATGGTCAAATCCGAACAGGGCGTGATTTAGCGATTGCGACGCTCTTAGGGGCGGAAGAATGGGGGGTAGCCACGGCAGCATTGGTGGTGGAAGGCTGCATCATGATGCGTAAATGCCACATGAATACTTGTCCAGTCGGTATCGC
>JAHDBO010000271.1 GCA_020630355.1 Saprospiraceae bacterium | reverse complement strand
TTAATCATACCGCTCTGTAAAGTCAGAGCGGTTTTTTATTTTGGTCTAGTGGTCTAGTGGTCTAGTGGTCTAGTGGTCTAGTGGTCTAGTGGTCTAGTGGTCTGTTTAAGGCTTATTTTGTCTTATGATTTGCTTGAGTTCTTGTATTTCAGCTTGCAGGGTATCGATTTTATCTTCTAACCCTTTGTTGTTGTCCATGGTCATTTCATCAACGAAAACAGCATTTGCCAAAGACATTCCAAAAATACCACCTATCAAAACAACCATTACAAAATAGAACCTTGACAAACCCACCATCCATGAACTATTGGTATTTGCAGCAATAGTTGAGGGGATTTCGTTCCAGCCTTCTACGGTGAATAATTGAAAAATCGTGTAGATGGAAGTCAAGGGGTCACCAAAAAACTGTGGGCAAATATCTCTGTAAATATGACAGGTGAACAGTGCGATAAAGAAGTTGAGGAACAGCAGCGCAACAATGACAAAAACAGAAGCTTTGAGTGCCCGACCTAGCCCAGTCAGTATGTGCTCCATATTGGGGATAAATCGGAACAAGCGGACTAATCTAAAAAGTCTTAATAATCTTAGTACGAGCAGTATGGAAGTATTAGGGATAGGGAAATAATCTGCCAGTAAAGTGGGCAAACTTACTATGACCAAAAAGAAATCAAAGCGATTCCAGTTGTCTGCAAAGTAAGCTTTGGGCTTTAGGTAAAACAATTTCACTAAAGCCTCCAATAAGAAAAAGATAATAAAGAAATGGTCGATATAATACAACCAAATATCACTTTCCATTTCCCGAAAGGACATCAAGAAAATAACAATTGCATTGGCAGCAATCGCCGAAAAAATGATACTATCTGAAAAAAATAACTTCTTTAGCATGAGCAGTATCTTAGGGGTGGTTTCCTAATCTTCGCGCAAATATAAAGAAATATGCAAATCGTGTATCTCTTCTGCTTTTTCGCTATCTAAAGGATTATTGCTGATATGAGCATCTAGCCCGTAATTTTCTAAGCGATTGTGATAGAAGTATAATAGTTTGAAATCTTGACTGATAACATTACCATCCTTATTGTATTTCAGCGGTTTTTTAGAATGATACATGCCAGAATTTTTGATACCATCTTTAATTAAGGCTTCAATACCTTCATGGAATTTGCCGCAAAGTTTGACCTTATCCTGCTTTTCCAACTCAATCAATCTCTCTCTAACAGTATTCCCCACTTCATTGAATAGGGCTGGAGAAATGCTGAACTCATCGGTAGGCAATCGGAGGATGCCGTATAAATCCAACCTAGAATTTTGTTTACGCAATATCTCAAAAGCGACATAAGCCACAAAATGACTACTCAATACGATGTTTTCGGAGTGAAATCTTTTCACAATTTTATCAGCCAAGAAGGAGGTGTATTGTGCTTCTCGCTGACGGTTTCGGGACAATTTACCGGCTTTATCCATGAAATAGCCTTCGATGTCAATGATATTTCCTTTAGCGTCCAAGCTATCCCCGTTTTCGTTGACAAAATTGCCGAGCACATCCATCGGTTTTCCAAAGGATAGGGTAATGTCGGAGCGAGAAGAGAACAGTTGCCAAATAAACGAAGTGATTTTTCTTACGCTGTAAGACTCGTCTTTTCCAGAAATGTATTGCTCTTCCCCTGTTTTTTTCAAATGCTGCTCAATCAAACTTTGCGCTTCCAACACAAAGTGATAACTCATCACAAGCGGTACGATAAAAACTTTTTCCTTTTTACCGTCTTGTATCATATTGCGCTGTGCTTCCACAGTCGTTCCTAGCATCCCTCTCTTGAGTCGGGTTTCCAGTGCACCCGAACGAGAGCGTGTGCCACCAGGGAAGAAAAGGCTGTTTAAACCTTTCTGTATAGAAATATTGGACATCCCCTTGAGCGTCTCTAGATAAATGGCATTCTTTTTACGTCTGTCGATGCGATATGCGCCCAAGCGATTCATAAAATAGGCGGTATATCCTGTATTGTATAAATTCAGGCCAGCCCCATAAGAAAATGCAGGAACACCAACGACAGAATCCAAGGCATAGCCAATCAAAATAGAGTCGATATTGCTGAAGTGGGTAGGAACTAGAACCACCGTTCCTTTGTCGAATAGGCTCCTCAAAGTATCCGTTTCGCCATAGACCCGAAGCCGCTCTTGCAGGCGATATTTTGAGCCCCAAAACCGTCGAAAATTTCTTCCTGCGGCTGAATTGAGAATCCTATTGAAAAATGCCGTCAAAAACTTACGGGCAAAGAGATAGGTTTTAACCTTGAAGCCACCTGCCACTTCATCCGCATAGCGATGAATGATTTTCTCTAGGAGTTGTTTGTTGTTTTTGCTAGATTCCTTGGCGTCCTTGTCCAGTGATTTGGTGACCAAATTTTTCTTGACCCAATTCCAAAAAACTTTTTCGTCCTGTGGGTCTACTTTCCAAGGTTCTTCCTTCATACGGATGCGCTCCAAATAAATGGAGCGGGCGATGATGTTATTGATTTCGTCATTGCTTTTCCCCTCAAAACGCTCCATTGTAAACGCTTCAATATCTTTCACAAAACCATCCCTGTCTTGATAAATTTTACAGATGGGCCATTTTTCTATTTCGGGGATGATATGCTCTTGCGGTTTATGACGATTCAACATCTTTTCTGTCTTTTATTTTGACTCAATGGCAGCTTTTGCAGCAGCGACCACTTTTTTGCTATTTCCAATAAAAATAGATTCTCCCACTAATATAACTGGTCTTTTCAAGAAAGTATATTCTTGTAGGATATATGACTTATAATCTGCTTCGTTCAGTGTTTTTTCGTGCAAACCCATTCCTCTGTATTTCATCGCCCTCCTAGAAAACAAGGCTTCATAAGAGCCTGCTCTAGATGCCATTTCCTCGATTTGTGCTGTTGTGATAGGCTCTGTTTTGATATCTTGCAAAACAGCATCTTCTCCTAAGTCGAGTTCTTTTAAAATACGTTTGCAGGTGCTACAAGAGCCTAAGTGATATACTTTCATTTTTATAATTCGATTTTATTCTAAAATCAGATATTAGTAATTAGTCTTTAGATATTAGATTGAAA
>JAHDBO010000270.1 GCA_020630355.1 Saprospiraceae bacterium | reverse complement strand
TCTTATCCTGCGAACCTACATTATCAGGTGTCATAGAATAATCCTTTGGGAACAATCGTGTCCCCGTGATTCCGCAATAAGGAGAGTGCTTCTTCGTGTAAGGGAACAGAACCGTGCTTTTCCCATCGGCTTCTTCTGCAAAAATATAGATATAACACTCAATAGAGTTCGTCACTTCTGCCTTGAATTTATCACCTACTCGAATTGGGCTTGTCGTTCTAAATACATTTCCAGATACTTGACGGAAACCAATATTTTGCTTCGTATTATTATCAACCAAGCCAAACTTCACTGCCAATCGGGTACTGTTATTAGCATCTGCCTTGCCCATCGGATATAATCCATAAGCTTCTTTCACGAAATAATCAAAATCCTCGTAACGTACCCAACAGATGCCTTTGTCTCCCCATCTTTCTCCCCAGCTATTCATAATCTGAAAACCGCCTTGCTCTGGAGTCAGATAATCATCGTAACCAATGACACACATTGCATGACCGCTAAAGCCCGTCAAATTATAATCACGTCTATTGGGAATCCAAATTTTACGCCCTTCCATCGACTGCATAAAACTACCTCCTACTTGCATACCAATCACCACTGGGGCACCCTGCGCCAAGTTCTGTTTGATAGCCAACATATCAACTTTATAGTTATTACCGCCTTTTGTTAAGCGGTTATAACCTTTGGTACGGAAATCTTGTGCTTCTTCCATTTCAGTCCGAGTAGGCTTCCTTGAGCAAGAACCCTCATCATATCTAAACTCACTAAAGGGCAGCGAGCCTCTTTTTTTCATTACTTCCATTGCATCTTGCAGGTATGCTCCTTGGCAGCCTCTTAGTGCAATCTGGTTGTATAAATATGATGGACTGAAAGTGGAACGATTAGGATCAGTACCTGCTGCTTGCGAATACAAAATAGTCTTTGCAGCGTAAGAACTCGCCCAACCAACGCAAGAACCTTGTCGTCCTTGATTCAACCTTCTGGGAGCATACCTATCTAGAGAATATCGCTCTGGAATGGGATTCTTCGTATTATCTGCCAATGGTTCAAAAACCTCAGTGGCATCATATTTTTCTTGATTGAAATCCAATCCTAGATTGGGTAGATTCCCCGATTGGTCAACGAGCCCCGCAGCACCACAACCATCTCCCATCAAAAAATAAAAAGCTCCACCTATCAGTAATAAAAACAGTAAACTTCTAGGATTCCGACCAAACATTTTTAACAATAATGGTAAAAACATGAGCAAACCTGCTCCACCACCGCCGCCGCCTTCACGCCTGTCCCGTGGCGGTTTGGGGTCTCGCCTAGGGTCTCTCGGTTCATCGCGTTCCATTCTGATTGCCATAATAGAATATTTTTTAGAGATTAAACTTAGGGGAAATATACATAAAGCCTATGAAAAACAAGGAAAGTATTTTGTACCCATCTTAAAGACTGTTGAATTTGAATTAGGTAACAAAAAACTATTTTTGTAAAAATTTCAATTCTATGAATCTTTTAAGATGGTTCAGCAGTTTTTTTGGTAAAAACAAGGAAGAAGTAATCGACCCAAATATGAAATATTTAATTGTAGGTTTAGGAAACATGGGGGCAAAATATGACAATACTCGTCATAATATAGGTTTCGATGTCATCGACACCCTGGCCAGTGAATACAAACTGGAATATAAACATGCCAATCTGGGCGATGTCGCTGAGTTCCGCTTCAAAGGTCGTGTGTTTGTTCTTTTAAAGCCCTCCACTTATATGAATTTGAGTGGTAAGGCAGTTCGGTATTGGTTACAAAAGAAAAAAATCAAACAAGAAAACCTCCTTGTCATTGTTGATGATTTGAATATTGATTTTGGAGGTATCCGCTTGCGTGGAAAAGGAAGTGATGGAGGACATAATGGTCTAAAAAACATCAATGAACTCCTCGGTACAAAAGATTATGCCCGACTACGTATCGGTATTGGCGACAATTTCTCTAAAGGTGGGCAAGTCAACTTCGTACTAGGGAAATGGTCGCCCCAAGAACAAGAACAATTAGTAGAAGTTATAGACCACTGTGTTGAAGCTGTAAAAGCTTTCGGTACAATCGGATTAGCGCGCACCATGAGTCAATTTAATAAGAAAGCTTGAATTGGTCTTTGGTAGCTTAGCTTTTTGTCATTTCAAACACAACGATTTGTCATTTAGAGTGCAGCCGATAGGACAAAAAGGGCATTTCAAATATTCCTCCAAAGACAAAAGACCAACTACCAAAGACCGTCATTCCTACCCACTCCTAAAACTACTGAAACTGCTAAAACTGACCACTCCTAAAAACGCCCTCTTGACATTAAGAAAAATTAGTTGTATAATCCATTCCCATTCAAGAACACCACGTTTTCTAATTTATCAACTAAACTTTTGCATCGATGGCAAACTCACTTATGGATATGCTACAAGGTCAACTGACTGATGTAGTCATCAATCAATTAGCACAAAATATCGGCGGTGCTGACCAACAAAAAACTAATGTAGCTTCCCAAGGTATCGTCTCTACTTTGATTGGCGCACTAGCCAATAACGCCTCTACCCAAGAGGGGGCAAGCTCCCTTTTCAATGCAGTTGAAAAAGACCACGACGGAAGCATCCTAGACAATATGATGGACTTCTTGCAACCAGAAAAGCAAAATCCAGTTTCTGATAGGACAGCCAATGGATTAGGCATATTGAACCACTTGTTAGGAGACAAACAAGGTGGCATGGCAGAAGCCATTAGTAAATTAAGTGGTCTAGATACGCAATCGGTAGGTTCTTTGATGCAGACACTCGCTCCAGTCGTAATGGGTATGATTGGCAAGCAAAGACAGCAAAACAATCTAGATACTGGTGGTTTGATGAACCTACTAAACAACGAACGTCAAATTGCTCAACAACAAGAAAATGAAATGAGCCCATTCATGCGTTTATTGGACATGGATGGTGATGGTAGTGTGATTGATGATGTTGGAGGTTTGATTTCTAAATTTATGAAGAAGTAATTCTTTTTTGTAAGAATTTCTAAAGCCTATTCTATTGTTAGAATAGGCTTTTTGATTTTTATAACGTTTAATTAAAACAAAATCTACTAT
>JAHDBO010000269.1 GCA_020630355.1 Saprospiraceae bacterium | reverse complement strand
CCTTAGATTAATCCGTCTTGAAGTCAAGAAGTTAGGGATGGCAAATTGGGTATTATCAATAGCTTTTATCCAAGTTTTAGAGGCTTCATTGGAGACTTTCATCAAGTTGAATACTTCGAGACTTAGCCAAGTATTTTTGGTAAATCGTAGTGGGTGATTATCTCGCTTCCGTTCCCAATTCGCATCATATAACTGTGCAGAAAAACCAATATCTACCCGATGATAAGGGTCAAAGCGATACGTATTCCTGTAGACTTCGTTATTTTCTGGAATCCCAAATGGCCAACCTGTGCCAACGGTGAAATTCAGGTGCATTTTGAAGTTTTCGTTCTTAGGCAGGTAATCCTGAAAAAAGACGGACAATTGCATCAATTGGTCGGTCGGTCGAGGAACATCATTGACAGGGACGCCTTCTCTAGCACCAATTTCTCTTTTCAAGTGCTGGACCGCCGTCAGATTTTCTCTAGCCCGTAGGAAGGAAAGATTAATCCAAGACTCAGCACCTGGGACAAACTCCCCATTGATACGAAAATCAACACCAGCCACATATCCTGTTGCATCATTCTCCCCCGAATAACGAATCCGCACGTTATCCAAATCGTAAGAAATCAAATCCCATAAATATTTATAATAAGCTTCAGCAATGAAACGGAATTTCTTTGGGTGGTTCCCGATATTGAAATCCCACGTTCCTCCCACTACCACGTGAGCGGATTTCTGAGCTTGGATATTTTGATTGAGCGAGCCATCAATACGCCGCATTTCTCGATAAAAAGCAGGCTGAAAATACATACCCGTCGCAATTCGGTAAGATACATCCGATTTCCCTTTGAGCGGTTTGTATAAAAACTGTGCCCTGGGCGACCAGATAAATTCCTTATTCAAACTCCAATAAGAAGCCCTCAATCCGACCGTCGCTTTCATTTCCTTCAAGCTATCGGCATAAGTCCAAGTATCTTGCACATAGCCACTGATACGATTGGACTCCAATTTATTTTCAGATTTGAAGACATTTCTAACAAAAACCAAATCCTCATCGAATGGTAAGGAATAACCAGCCGAATCTAGGCGTTCCCATTCGTTGATAGAATCGTCTATAATCTCTCTTTGGTACTTCGCACCCCATTGTAAGAAGTGCGTATTGGTCGTTTCAAAACTAGGGTCAAAATCCTCAATCTCAAAACCGCCCTTGTGCTCAACATTGGCCACGGTAAAGTTGAGCGAATTGCGTACAAATTGGTGCTGCGTTCCTGAACCCAAAGACGCTACTACATCCCCAAAAGTATTGCTTCCCAGTCCCGTTTCGATTTGAGAAAGAAAATAATCGCCAATAATATCGATACGCTCGTTTTCTTCGCTCACCGTTGTGGATGCCAATAATTTTAAATAATAGGGATTATGCTCTCTATCGGGAATATAAACCAAGGAAACCCCATTCATATAAGTCGTAAAATCATCAATTTCCTGTCCTGTAAAGAAAGACGTCAAATTCAAAGCAAAATCGACCAAGCCGAAGGAAGTACTCCGTTGCTCTGGTATAAAAGTGTATTCACTGCGGTTATAATTGGTGATGTAGCCGAGTTGCAAATCCTTTGTAATATCATAGGTAAAATAGCCCTGCACATCCGCAAAATTGGGCGTGTACTCCCCTTCTATATCGAGTGTTCCTAGTAAGTAGCGGGTCGATTTATAACGCGCACCTACCAAGTAGCGAAAGCGTTCCAAACCAGTGCTGTCTTTCTTGATACTGCCTTCTATGTGTGCCGAACCTCCTAGGAAGCTCAAACCAATAGAAGCGGCAGTATCTGTTGGTCTTTTATATTTTATATTTAGAACAGAAGATAATTTATCTCCAAATCTCGACTCAAAACCGCCAGATGAAAAAGATAAATCCCGTATCAAATCAATATTAGGAAAAGTCAAACCTTCTTGTTGTCCTGCCCGAATCAATTGTGGGCGATAGATTTCAAAATCATTGACATAAACCAAATTCTCATCATAGTTACCACCCCGTACCGAGTATTGAGAACTCAGCTCTCCGCCTGTACCAGAGGTTGTTCCAAGCGCAATTTGTGGTAGCATAGATTCGATATTCCCCGTTGTAGTTGGAATTGTTTTGAAAGCTTCTACGGTTTCTCGTATCATCCCTGCCTCTTCGATTTGCTTGCCTGTAATCACTGCGCCATCAATTGTTGTAGCGGTAGATTCGATTTCGACATCCAACTTTCTTTTTCTGCCTGCTCGGATACGAGCGATTCTCGTTTCATAATCCTTATAACCCACTCCTGAAAACTTAATCGTAAAAGATTTATCGGCAGGTACTTCCAATTCATACTCCCCGTAAATGTTCGTCACCGCCCCTTTTCCCGTCGATAGAATAATCACATTGACCGTAGCAGGTTCAAAAGTTTTTTTATCTATGACTGTCCCGTAGATAGTTGCCTTCTCCTGAGCAAATAGACTAAAGGAAAATAGAGTTAGTATATATATTGTATAGTGTTTCATATCGTGGGTGTTATTTTAACTAGTGGGGAGTATAAGAGTGGAAAGTCAGGAATATATCAATAGGTACTCCTGACTCCCCACTCCTAGCTCCTCCTTCTAAACGCCTTTCTCTGCTCCAATATTTTTCAACATCGAAATCGCTTTTGTCGGATTATCTGCTTTGAAAACGCTACTGCCTGCTACTAACACATTGGCACCCGCTTCTAGGATTTTTTCTGCATTTTGTAATCCAACACCTCCATCGACCTCTATCATCGTCGAAGCGTTATGCACATCAATGATTTCTCTTAGTTTTTTGATTTTTGGAATAGCGTGATAAATAAATTTTTGTCCTCCAAAACCAGGGTTGACCGACATCACACAAACCAAATCAATCTCTTCGATAATCGGTTGTAAAACCTCTGCTGGCGTATGCGGATTTAGGGCGACCCCTGCCTTTGCCCCCGTCTCTTTAATCTGCTGCAAAGTGCGGTGCAAATGCGGACAAGCCTCGTAATGCACCGTAATCACATCCGCTCCAGCTTCCCTAAACTGCTCGATGTATTTTTCTGGTTCTACCATCATCAAGTGGACATCCAAGGGTTTGGAAGCAATAC
>JAHDBO010000268.1 GCA_020630355.1 Saprospiraceae bacterium | reverse complement strand
GATATACTCGGATGGATAGGTTCTATACTACTCATTGGTGCCTACTGGCTCAATAGTAAAAACATCATGACCGCTCAAGATTGGAGGTATCAGAGCATGAATATCTTTGGAGGCTTATTTCTGATTGTGAATACTGCTTTTTACGGCGCTTTTCCTTCTACGGCGGTCAATGTGATATGGGTCGTGATTGGCGTTTTTTATCTCAGTAAAGGACATTCAAAAACAGGCACACAAAAAACTACGGAACGATGATATAAGAAGTATTATTGGTTTCATCACATTCGATGATGACGCCCTGTGCATCTACAAATAAAATAAGAGAAGCGGTATATCGTGTTTTTTTAGAAAGAGATATTTTTAATGTCCCTTCGTATTTTTGGTTTGGAAAAAGGACACCATTGCTTTCTTTGAGTGCCTTCGTGATATAGAACCGACCAGATACAAGCGCTCCACGCCCAAGCTTTGGCGCACCCGTAAAGTACGCTTCTATACCAACATTATCATAAGGTGAAGAAGTCCCTTCTAAACTAACCGCACCGTTGCCATAATTTTTCAGGACATATCCAACCGTGAGATACCGCTTGGTCTTTTTAATCACATAAATACTATCAATCTTCAAATCACTACAGCGCCCTTGCCCGAATTCATCTTCGCTCTGCCCTACCGTCACTTCAAAAGCTTTCTCCTCTTTTGCTATCGCCCCCTTAGGGAACTTGACTTTATAATTGTCAAAAGTAAAGCTCCCTCCTACTTCGACAGACCGACCAGAGCGTAGCAGTGCCTGCTTGATATAGGGTATATATGCCTTACCGTCCTTGCTCGCCTTGAAATCCTCATCAAAATTGACGACCAGATGCTCAGGGGCATCAGAGTTAAGTACAATATCTTCTCGGCCCGTATTATAGACTTTGCAATCAAGTTTGATGTAGGAGGATTTCTTTTTCAGAATATCGACCTGATAAACATTGATTCGATAGCCTTGATAGCTTAGGCTATCTCCTTCTTGAGCAAAAAGGGATAAACAAGGAAATAACAAACAAACAAAAACTATTTTGAGGCTCTTCTTAAACATAGGTTCTTTGGCAAATTATCCCGTTAGTATTTTGCCTTTGATTAATCTTCAGACAATTCTATTGGGCGATTGATGCTCTCTTGTAGTGAAATAAACGTCTCTGTGCGTTGGATGCCTTTTATACGCTGTATTTTATCATGCAAAACATCCCGTAGATGGTTCGTATCCCTACAAATAATTTTGGCAAAGATACTATATAGACCCGTTGTATAATGTGCCGCCACAATTTCTGGAATTGCTTCTAGTTCTTCTGCGACCTCGCTATACATAGAACTCTTATCCAAATATATGCCTAAAAAAGCACAAACATCATACCCTAATCGTTCATGATTAACATTTAGACTCGCTCCTTCTACGATTCCCATCTCCTGCAACTTATTCATCCGAACATGAACCGTTCCTCCCGAGACATGGACTTTCTTGGCTATGTCTGTGTAAGCCGTCTTGGCATTCTTCATTAAAATGGACAATATTTTCTTATCGACCTCGTCAATTTCTTGTATTTTACTCATTGGTTAATCTAAGATTTGGTTTTCGTTTTTAATATAAATTATTCTTTTATCAAAAAAAGCCCTTTGAATTAAAAATTTGATAAAAAATCAAAACATAATCGCACATATTTAAAAAATGAAATCAACACTCCAGAAAATAGTCATTTCAAAATGAATCTCAATTTGAAATGACTATTGGAAGAAGCTTCCTAAAATCAACTATCTTTTAATTAAGCTGTTTCTCATTTTAGAATTACTTTTTCGGTTTATTTGTTATTGAATTGGGAGCATGTCGTCCTCAAAATTAAATTCACAGCTCATTAACATTTTATTGTAGGCGATTCGATACCTTTAACGAATATTTCACATTTATTCTTATGTCGAAGTCTTAATTTTCGGTTTCTGATTGAAAATTTTATTCAAAAAATACAGAACAGTCCATATCATGGATAGGACTATTCAATTATCTTAAAATCTATGAATCAAAATTCCCCAAATAAAAAATTTAGGGTCTGGATTCCCCTTTTATTGTCCTTGTTTTTTATCTCAGGTATGTTCCTTGGAGTACGTTTGATGCAATTCAAATACTTTCCTCAAGCTACTGCACCCAATGAACTGGAAAGCTCTAACCTAAGCACCAATCTTGGTAATGGGCGAGTAGAAGAAGTCTTGCGCTATATTGATGCGCGCTATGTCGATGATGTCGATAAAGACGCCCTAGTCGAAAAGGTGATCAAAAATATCCTCAAAGACCTTGACCCCCATTCCAATTATATTTCTGCCAAAGACCTTCAGAGTGTCAACGAACAACTAGAAGGCAACTTTGATGGCATAGGGGTAGAATTTGTGATTTTGGACGATACGCTAAAAGTCGTCTCTCCGCTAGCAGGTGGTCCATCTGATAAAGTCGGCATAAAAGCAGGAGACAAGATCATTACGGTACAAGATACCGCTATTTCGGGCACGGGGATTACCAATGCCGATGTTATCGCCAAGCTACGGGGCAAATCAGGTTCAAAGGTCGACCTAGGCATCATGCGTGGCGACAATCCCGAGCTCATTCCTTTCACGGTTACTAGAGACGAAATCCCTATCAATAGCGTTGATGTTTCTTACATGGTAGATGAAGAAACGGGCTATGTCAAAATCAATCGGTTCAGCGCAACCACCTACAATGAGTTTATGGAAGGCATGGAAAAAATGGTGGAAAAAGGCATGAAAAACCTCATCATCGATGTGCGCCAAAACCCTGGCGGCTACCTCACAGAGGCCACTAAAATCCTTAATCAAATCATCAAAGAACGTGGCGAGCTCCTCGTCTATACAGAAGGGCGTACCTCTGCTAGAAATCCTTACAAAACCAATGGATTGACCCACCATGACATTGAGAATGTATCCGTTATAATCGATGAGGGTTCTGCCTCGGCCAGCGAAATTTTGGCAGGAGCCGTACAGGATTTGGACAGGGGTACGATTATCGGAAGGCGTTCTTTCGGGAAGGGGCTTGTGCAAGAGCAGTACGATTTGAGCGATGGTGGTGCCCTGCGCCTCACAATAGGAAAATACTACAC
>JAHDBO010000267.1 GCA_020630355.1 Saprospiraceae bacterium | reverse complement strand
TAGGTCAAGTATTCTTCTGGTGGCAGATAGCGATTATTTCGATAATATTTCCAGTCAAATTCTTTACTTACCAAGTAAGCGTTTCGCTCGCATTTAGCCGCCATAAAACTCGCCTTAGCCGCTAATTCAGGATTTAAAGTCAAGTCCCTCGCCTTCTCGAAGTGGTCAATCGCTTTTTTGATATTGGTAAATTGTACATCTTCTCCCTCCCCTATCCAAAAAATAGCATTATAAATAATCCCGTCCCCATTAGCATCGGTAGGAAAAGTTGAAGTACTTCTATAATAATCCATCACATTCCAAGAGTGCCCATAATAGCTCATATTATAGTAGGCATTTCCTAGGAGATAAAAATATCTAGGTCCTTTTTCTGGGTCGGCTTTTGAAATATAGTCAAAATCCAAGAGCAGTTTTGTGATTTGATTTTTATTATAAAAAGTACTCACAGTATCGGGCAGTGGGCAGTCCACACAATCGCCGAAACGTTCGATAAAGGGATTGAACTGATAAATATCTCTTTTTTCCCTTGGGATTTCATTGAAAGTGCGCAGCGCAGCACCTAATTCCCCCCGACTAAGGAGATAAGTTCCCTTTATGTCCAGCAAGGTGTTTTTCAAATCATTCCCATCCCTATCTGTGATAAACTTTTGTTCCAACACATTTATTTCACCCTCTTCGTAAATGGCCAGTAGGTCGTTGAGTGCATCCAGCTCTGGATTGTATTTCATGGAGTTGACGCTAAAATGACAGCGGTGCGCTTTGCCTGGATGCCCGTTTTTCTCATACAATTGTGCCATCCTGTCAAACAAGAAGGGCTTAAAATCTTTATTGTATTTTCTGTATAAAATATTGTCTCGCATCATTTCTGCCACTTGTTCTTCCTCATCATGATCCATGCTTTGTAGTGCATGAATCTGCAATGCCAAACGAAACACCTCCAACTGTTCCTTTAGTTCCTTGTCCTCTATTCGTGGTGCAATCTCAGCGAAGGTCTTATCCGCACTGTACAAATCACCCGATAGATATTCCAGATAGCCGTCCGCTATTTCCCAAATAGATAAATAAGCGACCTTTCGCTCTTCGATGGAGCGCTGCACAAATTCCTGAAGTTCTAGTAGGTATTTACCTGATTCGGTCGTCGGTTTGTCATAGAATCTACGACGGGTCTGATTGTCCCATTTAAAAGTGTGCCCTAGGAAAATTTTCTCTAAACGTTTGATTTCTCGGTATAAAATGGCTTCCAATTCGGGCGATTCTGGATACAAATCATAGATTTTCTGCATCTCCTCCAGTGCCTTGCTTTTGGGGTCCATGGCCCGCATGGCATACAAAGTCGCCCGCTCATCATCGCTTTCGCAAAACTTCAGACAAGCTTCCCACTCTTCATTGCTTTTGATGGAAAAGCTACGGAAAGCCGACTCTCTTTTACTAGGAGCATTTTTGAATATTTTTGAAAATAAATAAGATGCCTCAATCCTTCTTCCGAGCTGTTTCAATGCGCCTGCTTTGTGCCCTAGCAACCAATCATTGATGATACTCTCCCTATAATCCATTTTCGGCAGTAGATAATCGTAGTAATCCAAGGCTTTCTGATATTGCCCAGCATAGTGCGCCAAGCGAACAATCTGATAGGCATAGCGCAACTTGACCCAATGCGACTTACAATTTTTGAAGGCTTTGCGCCCCTCCTCCGCCAATTTCATCATCTCTTCTTGGTCTCGCATAGAGGCATTCCATTGGTCTTCCGACGCTACATGAGGCTCGCAGCGCTTAGCGAAAATGAGGTAATCCACTACATCCAAGCATTTGCTTTCTATGAGCTGTGCCGCAAAATCGTTGTCTTTCAGGCGGTAGTCTAGCGGATTCCCCTTGCGCTTCGCCGCCTTTTTGATGGAAGCTACCTCATCAACAGAGGCCGCATAAATCACATAAGCGATGTCTTTCAAAGGTGCATGTTTGCAAAAATTCGCTTGCCACTCTTCGAGATTCCCTTTGCGCTTGGCGATTTTCATTTCATCATAGGTCTCGTAGAAATCCTCGAAAGTCAACAGATAAGGCGCAATCTTGGTGTGTTTGCCTGCCAGTTTTGTTTTCACAAAAGAGTAAGCCTCTGGCTCTACTGGATAATAACCACAGGCTTGAATCAAATAATCAGGGAGCAGCAGCAAAAAAGCACTAACGCATATCGTCCAGCAAATTTTCCAAGGTTTCATAGGGATATTTTTGGATGGAAGTGGAATCAAGGTGGTAAAATATCAATTTCAAATCAGGATTCCGAATCTCTTCCCTCAATAATCGGACGGCTGTTTTCAAATCTTCCGTTTCGGCCTTCTCTAGGCGGATTCGGTCGCCTTTATAAAGATATTCGCCTTTCAGATAAGTGCTTTTTCGCAGTTCAAAATGAGTGGAATCCAACTGGATGAAATGGCTATCTTTTTCTAAATCATCCAAATATAAAGGACTAATCAAGTGTAACATTTCCCCGTTTCTAGTGGCAACACCCCAACCGAAGATGGGCAATGCCAAATCTAATTCTAGTGGATACTCATCAAAATTATACAAGTACTTTTTGGCTTCCGCCAAATCCAAAATAGAGTTGACCGTCGAAGTGTCTCTTACGTTTGACATATTGTAAAACATCAAAACACCCCTGTCCGCAGGTGGTACGCCCGTTTTTTCAAAATACTTGATTTGATGCAAGCGGATAGTGACCGAAAGTCGGGTTTCTTGAGCTAGTAGTTTTTTGATTTGATTTAGAAAGACGAAGTATTTCCCTTTCGTACTTTGCGACCAATCGCAATCTATTTGGATTTCAGGAATCACTTCCTTCCTCAGTCCCTCGTACATCGTGGATACCTTCTTAACGACTTTAGAGGCTAGGTCATAAATGGCTTTGCCTTCTAGTTTTTGGAAGGTTCTGTTGGTGATAAAGATGGTTGGAATGATTTCATAATCTGTTACTTCTTTCTCTAGTGAATCCTGCTTTAAAATTGATACAGGAACAGCATTCTCTCCATTCAAATCCACATCAAAAAACCGAGTGTAAATCGTTTTTGCCCCTAGGTTTTCGATGGTCTGTTTTTCAGCTTGTGATAGTTGGAAAGTCGATTT
This sequence comes from Saprospiraceae bacterium, assembly GCA_020630355.1. Lineage (GTDB taxonomy): Bacteria > Bacteroidota > Bacteroidia > Chitinophagales > Saprospiraceae > JAHDBJ01. The sequence goes on along the minus strand of JAHDBO010000267.1, from coordinate 33 downwards.
CCAATGATAAAAGGCGGGAGCGACTTGGCGAGG
>JAHDBO010000007.1 GCA_020630355.1 Saprospiraceae bacterium | reverse complement strand
CCCATATTCACGATAACGGCATCAGTCCCTTGATTTGAACTAAAGAAATCACAGTTGCTTATTGTCCAGTTGTCCGCCGTCGCTGGCACGAAGAGTGCTCCGCCATTTGGCACACCCGAGAATTTCTCAAAAGTAAATCCGTCTACGGTGGACCCCGTACTCAAGGTAGCAAAACATAGTTGGCTTGAACCTACGGGATTATTATCAATCAATGCTCCATTTCCATTAACTGTCATGCCCGCAGGAAGCACAAATCCTCCATCGGCATCCCCCCAATCCGTACGGAAACCCGAAACACTTGTAGAGTAAGTCCCTGGTGCAAAGTCTATTGTCATTATACCATTCGCTACTGCATAATCATAAGCTCCTTTCCATGTCGCAAATGGTTGACTTGTATGGTCACCAGCTGCAGCTGCATCCATATCCCCTGCAGTAGTAAATTGAGGATAACAAGATAATGGTGCCACTTCTACTTGAGCAGTCAATTGGGCAGTTCCTAGCACCAAGCATAAAATTAAACTAAAGTTGAGTAGTCTTTTCGTCATAACAATTATTTAAAATAGTTTCTAATTAGGTTTAATAAAACAGTATTGAATTTTCATCATTCGACACAAAATTGTCACAATTACAAAAATTAAGTTATTCAAAAAATATCAATTACCAATAGTAACAAGTGCCTTATTAAAATAACAGATAAGATTTCGCCAAATCACCTTTGGCTAAAACTTTCGACTAAATTTCAGGCTATTTACTCAATAAATATAGTGCCGATTGTCCTAATTCACGGAATTTGAACGGACATCACCCTAAAACAGGACTAACAACCACTACTTATCAGGAAATAATTCTTTTCCTGATAGAATAAAAACAAGTAAAGTAAGCCTTTTTGTTAAGTCACGATTTTAACATATAAGATAAAAAACAAACATCAGCTATGCATCAGCTTGTATTTAGAGGGGGTAAGATTTGTAAATTTCTTGAATGCAGTATTGAAAGCTGACTTCGATTTGAAGCCTGTCATCTCTGCAATCGTTTCAATGGTATAAATATCGTTAACTGGATTAGATAGCAATATTTTTGCTTCCTCGATTCGGTAAGTATTGATAAAGCTAGAGAAATTCGTTTTAAATTCTTTATTAATTAAATAAGAGAGGTACTTACTATTTGTATTCAATGCCTGTGCCAAGGAATTTAGGGAAACGTCATAATTCAAATAGGGTTTCTCGTTTTCCATATAGGGCAATAACTCTCCTTTCAGTTCAGCAATCTTTTTCTCATCCAACATCTGCCCCTTGATTTTCTCTAGGACAAATTGGTAATTTCGACTACCGAAGTAGATAATGACACAGACATAGACCAGACTGAACACCCTGAACACAATTTTACCTGGCATCAATGGGCTGAGCTGGAATAAATAGAGCGTCCCCATTAGAATCGTATAAAGGATAATGAACCATTTCATCCAATTCAGGGTAATATTGGACTCTCTGGACTGAGAGCCTTGCAAAATTACTTTCTGAGAAATGTAAAAACGCCATGAGAAAAATAAGTAAAATACATTTTGGAGCAAAAACACAAAAAACAAGCTGATGAAATTGCTATAGCGCAAGACATTTATCACCATGTTATACTTCTCTGTTTTTGGCTGTAGGTTTTCTAAGGAAACAAAGGAAAATATATTTATAACAAAAAGTAAGACCGCTGGTATATAAAATAATTGCAACCGATTGAACGTAACAATTTCTTTACCCTTCTGGACTAATGACAGCACATACATATAGAATGTAGGGGGCAAGACTAAACATAGAACAAAAAACATGTAAGAATAAAAAACTAAGAATGAGTTGCTATTCTCAGGGCCATAAAAGTTGATAAGGAAGGTTTGAAAAAATATCAACCCGATACACATTAGAAAAGCAGCCAACACACTGACACTAAAGGATTTATTTCCTTTTTTTAACAATATAAACACACTACCTCCAAATGAAAGGAAGGAGATTAAAAATAGCAGTATTAACTTTAAGTCCATCGAGATTTAGGTTGTTCTCTTTCTTATTTAAAAATGCAGTTGCCTTTAATGTAAAAAAATATTTTGCTTTTCGCAAGGTCTTAAATAAGTTTGCATGACATTACAAAAAATGTACTTAGTACACTGTAAACAAAATAAATTATAGTTTCGCATGCTTTAGCTTGCGGCTGAAAAGGGCGATATCTTTAGCAACCTAAAGGTCGCTTTACTTTTTCTCATTATTCCCAAATGAAAACAAATTTCATTTACATTGTATTAGCAACGATAAAACAAAAACTTCATCCTTTTATGGCAGCAAAACCAGAACAACTACTTCGTTGGAAAGCCCTGCTTGTGCAGACAAGCTCTCCGTGTAGCTAGGCTGTGCCTACGTTTTCCGCCTTGTGTTCTTCTCGGTTTTTCGAGTCAAAAAAGGCACTTCTTTTTATCCTAGCGCTTACTTAGAAACCGTCAAAAAATAACTTAACGATTTTTGGCGCAATAGCGAAGGAAAAATGATTGATAATGAGTTTTTTCAAGCTATTCGCCAAAATCCTAATCGGGATGTTATTTTTTGACCAGTACTTACGTTTATTCCAGCATAATAAGAACGCCCCAGTTTTACAAAATGAGGCGTTCTTATTATTTTAATTACTAAAACTCTTCATATTCGTTTACACCAGTGCTGTCTGGTGGAGTAGTGGTAGAAGGCGTGTCAAATTCATCGCCAAACTCGTCTTCGAAGAAATCCGTATCTCCTCCTGCTCCACTATTCGGATTGTTGGGGTCATTATTATTAGCATCATCGTAATTTTCTTGGTCGTATTTACTACAATCCAATTCTATCTCTATCTCTCTCATTGGTTCGGGGAAGCGGGCTTTAGTATCCCACTCTAACTCGGGGTCTGCTTCTACTTGACGTAAAAACTCCCAAAAAACAGGGGCAGCCATACGAGTTCCTTGCCCCCAGTATGGACTGATAAACCGTATCCAACGATCATCGCCTCCAACCCAAGTCCCTACTGCCAGATTAGGCGTCAGGCCCATAAACCAACCATCTGCATGTTTATTGGTTGTCCCCGTCTTTCCAGCAATTTGACTTTTTACTTTACGTACTGTATTTGCCCCTTGGACTACTTTTTGCAACATGTCTATCATCACATAATTGCTTTGTTCCGACAATGCTTGTTTTTCTATACGAGGTGCTTCATAAATCACATTCCCATTCCTGTCCTCGATTCTTTTAATCAGAACGGGGCTATTATAAATTCCATTATTTGCAAAGGTGGCGAAAGCCCCTGTCATTTCGTATACCGATAAATTGGTAGCCCCTAAAGCGATAGAGGGTTGTTTAGGAACCCGATATTCTCCTGGCAGTATTTCTTGGTCGACTTCAATCCCCATGTTTTTGACAATCGTGCGGACGGGGTCAACGCTTCTTAGCTCTTTCATCAAGTAGGCAGAAACGGTATTTTTCGACTGTCTCAAACCTTCTTGAAGCGTGTACTTATTGCCGGTGTACTTACTAAAGTTTTTGGGTGTCCAGTCTTTCACCAAGCCAAACTCCGCTTCACCTGCATGAATGGTCACTGGCTGGTCCATGACGGTAAAACAAGGGGAAATACCGCGCATTTCTACTGCGGCCGCATACACGAACGGTTTGAAAGTAGAGCCTACTTGACGAGAAACTGATTTGTTGACGTGGTCAAACTTGAAGTACTTATGGTCTGGCCCACCTACCCAAGCTTTGATATGTCCTGTTTGTGGTTCTACCGCAATGACGCCACATTGCAAATGCATCCTGTGATAACGTATTGAATCAAAAGGGGTCATCAATGTATCTATCTCCCCTACTGGATTATAAGCGAATACTTTCATGGGCACTTCCGTTGAAAATTCCTTATTGACAGCAGCTTGGAAGGCCGTCCAACGATTTTTCAATTTTGTCCATTCATCACTCTTCATGATTTTGCGATAGAGCGTACTTTTTTTCTTCGTAAGCAGTTTTTTCTCGCGCAAACCAGCTAGATAGGTGTCGTCTTCTTCCTGATTCAACATCCGCTCTATATCGAAATCCTGAATCGTGAAGTCAAACGTTTCTTTGATGGCATCTAAAACGGACTTTAACTGTTTTTCTCGAATCTCACCATAACGCTCGGATTCTTTCACAACTCGGTTAAAGGCATTTTTACGTGCTTCGATTTCGCTTTTTGTCGCCCCATAAGTCCAAGGGTCTTTTTTTCCCCAGCGTTTAAAAAAGGTTTTTTGTAAACTTTTCAAGTGTTTTCTAGCCGCAAATTCTGCATGTTCTTGCATCTTAGGATTGATGGTTGTATAAATTTTATATCCATCTGTATGTACATTTCTTTCTACTCCATCCAATCGCTGCATATCCGCAAATATATTCTTAACCTCTTTACGAATCTCCTCTCGGCAGTATGGTGCAGGACCTTCGGAATGTGTGGAGCGTTTGAAGCTAAGCCCCAATTCTGTCTGCCGCAAAGAATCGTACAAGGTTTTTTCCAACATTTCTGCTTTAACCATCTGGCTCATGACCACTTCCCGACGTTGCTTTACCAATTCTGGGCGTCGATTTGGATTGTAATAAGAAGAGTTTTTCAACATCCCAATCAGCATCGCTGACTCTTGAATATTGAGTGAATCCTGAGATTTTCCAAAGTAAATTTCTGAAGCGGCCTTAATACCATAGGCCCCATTCAAAAAGTCGTACTTATTCAAGTACATTGCCATGATTTCCTGTTTGGTATAGCTGCGCTCTAAGCGTACAGAAGTAATCCATTCCTTGAATTTTACGTTGAGCATCGTCCAAGCCCTTTGAACAAAATTCATCCCTCTTGTGCTTGTACGCCCATAAAGCAGTTTGGCCAATTGTTGTGTAATGGTACTCCCTCCTCCGCTACTCGAATCTCCCCCAAGTACCGTTTTGACAGCAACACGAGCCAAGGCTTCTGGGTCAACACCTGCATGCTCCAAGAATCGCTCGTCCTCCGTTGCAATCAGGGCATCTACTAAATGAGGTGAAAGCTGCTCGTAAGTAACAGGCACTCTGTTTTCTATAAAAAACCGACCTAGCGTAGAACCATCATCCGACAGTACCTCCGATGCCAGATTGGTCTGAGGGTTCTCCAGCTCTTCGAAGCCAGGCAATTTTGCAAACAAGGACAAGTAAGCAAACCATAGCACCATCACAGACAAGCCAGCGACTGCTAGCCGCCATATCCATTTGATATACTTTTTATATTGCTCTTCTTTGCCTGCCCTAGGGTTGTTTTTGGCTGAAGTACTATGCGCTGTAGTCTCCATATTTTTGTACTAAATAAATTAATAGTAGATTGTTAAACTTAATCCTTTTACTAGTAAACTTACTCTGCTAAAACGAAAAAAGGACAATATCCAAGTGGGCTTGCTTTATCCACAAAGCCCAATTAGAACGCTAAAATAAGGATTATAATATAGACCGCCGTAAAGACTTTCATTTTAAGTTGGTTGGCCTATTTATACATGCTTCCTTTTTTAATTTCTTCTTCTACCTCTGGTGTCACCAAATATCGAATGGACTTACCATTTTTAATGCACTTGCGTATAAAAGTAGCTGAAATTTGCATCAAAGGAGTATCTTCAAAAATCGTCACCCTAGGGTGGTCTCGCAGTACACCTAACTCATAATGAGGTCTTTTGAACACCAAAATATCATAGTCTCTCAACAAAATATCAGCGTTTTTCCATTTGTGCAAGGTTGCCAGATTATCGCCTCCCATGATTAGAGAAAAGGTATCCTTTGGATATTTTTCTTTCAAATACATCAAAGTATCAATCGTATACGAAGGTTGGGGCAATCCAAATTCAATATTGGATACCTGAATTTTAGAATGTTCGGCTGTTGCCACTTTTGCTAGGTGTAATCGGTCATAATCCTTCGCTAAACTTTGCTTTTTCTTAAAAGGATTCTGCGGGGAAACAACCAACCAAACCTGATCTAAATCGGTAAACTCCGCCATATAATTGGCAATAATCAAATGCCCTGTATGAATAGGGTTGAATGAACCAAAAAACAATCCTACTTTCATCCTTGTTGCCTTCAGTTTATTGACTTCAGATATTCGTCTTTTGATGTTAAGTACTGGTCAAAATAGACGATCACTATCTTATAATTTCAAAACAAAGGGATATCGATTGTTGCAAAAGAACCCTATCCCTTATATATTCTTTAGATTTCCCTATCTCCCTCTTCAAATGCGTCTTCCAATAGCTCTTCGGTATCTTCTAGCAACTCATCCAAATCGAGATTCAATTCTTCTTCTAATAACAAATGTACCAACCACTTTCCATTTGTTTTGATTAAATCAAATTTATCTTCTCTTCCAAATTCATCGGTGTAAATACAGACTGCCATATCTCCGTTTTTCTTGCATTTCATATTGTCCAAAACCGTTTTTACGGAGTTAGAGTCCATTTCTACGACATCATTTTCCAATTTTTCCAAAAAAGCCACGAACTTAGCAGCTTCTGGTGAACTTAGGTTTTTAGCAGATTCAAAATCACTTTTATCCAAATAAGTTTGCCAAGCTTTGGCTACTGCTTCTGGGCTATTATCCAATTTTGGAGTATTTTGACAAGAATACATTGCCAATAGTCCTAGTAAAAATAAGGTCTTATACATAAGTTAAGCAGTTTGACAAAGAGAATATTATCACCAAATTTAATACTTTGTAGTCATAAACAGAATAGAATGGTTACAACCATACAAATCAAGGACAAAACCTTACAGTGCGACCTTTCGAAGCCTATAGATATTTCTATTCCTTTGAAACCGGGAATGGGATCCCCCAATTGTTTTTATGCTCCATTTTTAGAAATCACTCCTCTGATAGCGGGAGATTTTATAGGTTCTACCGAAGCGGGCAGCCCTGTCAATTTTATGAATGTCAAACTTAATCCGCATGGAAATGGCACCCATACCGAATGTGTCGGTCATATTGCCAAAGAAAAATACACTATTAACCAATGCCTAAAGCAGTTCTTTTTTGAGGCGGAATTAATCTCCATTTACCCTCAACAAATCGAAAATGGAGACCGAGTTATCACCAAATCTCAGCTTGAGCAAATTATAGTTAGTGAGATACCACAAGCATTGATTGTCCGTACGCTCCCCAACGATTCTAGTAAAAACCAGCGGCAGTATTCCGGAACCAATCCGCCTTATTTTGAGGCTGACGCTATTCGCTTTTTGGTCAGTAAGGGCCTTGAGCACTTATTAACAGATTTACCGTCTATCGATAAAGAAGAAGATGGTGGAGCAATGGCAGCACATAAGGCGTTTTGGCGCTATCCAAATATGCCCAGAACACACTGTACCATTTCAGAGCTGATTTATATTGAGAACAACATTCAAGACGGAAATTATTTGTTAAACATCCAAATCACTTCGTTGGAAATGGATGCAAGTCCAAGTAAACCTATACTTTATAAGCTTTTAACTCAATAATATTTAAACCCTTTTCTTATTTTGAGCATTCAATTAGAAGAGCTTTTTCAGATAAGATATTTTCATCTAAAAATCTGATAAGCAATAGACATAATTCTATTTTTGATTTTGGTAAAAATAATAGACTATAAAAGAATGATTTTCAATCTAATATCTAAAGACTAATTACTAATATCTGATTTTAGAATAAAATCTAATCATCTAAAAATTCTAAGGTTTTTCAACAAGTAGCGTACGTCTATGAAAATCCGACAAAGTGCCTATTCTTCGCCTACTTACGAGGCTTATAATGCAATCGACCAAGACGATTGGCACAATATTGTGCGCTTTTGTGAGGAACATCAAGCAGAAATACGACAGTTAGAATTTGGAGAATTTTTTGAACTGTTGTTGGCTTATACCAATGCGCTTTTTGAAATTGGGAAGTATCAGAAACTTTTAAGTAATGCAGAACGCATTCTATTGCTCTCCATCCAACACAATATACAATACTTCAAAACGGAGGATATTTATCAAAAGACCCTCTTCCAAAAATCAGTTGCGCATTACTATCTACAGGAATACGAGCAAGCAGAATATACCCTTAGGGAACTTTCAAAAATCAACCCAGACAAAGCAATACATAAAAAATATTTAACAAAATGCCTTCGTAAACGTCGTCCTGACTTCGTCTTATCCGCAAGGGCTTTTTTCATTTCGACTACATTAAGTGCTTCCTTATTATTTTTTCTAAAAATATTACTTGTTGATTCTTTTTGGAATGAGTGGTCAGTCTATTTCGGATGGGGGATATGGCTTATCTTTCTACTAGGGTTTGGTATTCTATTAGTTGCAGAACTCTCACATGAGTATGCAGTCCGAAAAACTAGTGATGCTTTTTTTGACAATATAATGGATAATAAAAATCGGAATCCAAGCGAATAAGTTTTAGGAACCAGAAGGTAATTGGTAACATCAATCTACCTCCCCTGCCCGCATGATTAGGAATCTTTTATAAGCGATACAAATCAACCACCTCCTTTACAGGAGGCAAATTTTCAATTTTACTACAATCCTTTTAAAATCCCGAGGTCGCAAATAAATTCGCTCAACTGATAATGAAAAGGGCTGAGGTAGTTTTACCTCAGCCCTAGACTATATCTTAGAATATTCTATGTAAGTGAATATCTTTTATAGTTTAGTAAATACAACCTGACCAGCTGCTTCAGCACCACACGATGCACCTCCAATATCATCTAAGAAGTTCAATGTAAACGAACTATCATCAATGTTGTTAGCATCGTAAGTAGTAACGTTAGGTGAGGTTCCAAGCAAAGTAGAACTACCACAGCCTACACCAGTTGCTTGACCGTCTGCCATTAGTATATCACCACAAATGAAATTGATAGTAAATGTTCTCTCAGAGAAAACACCGAATGCAGGATATGGTCTAGTTACAAAAGTACGAGATGTAGAAGTCGCACCTTCTTCAAAAGTGACGACACCATCTGTGAAAGTAGGCGTTGCAAAAATTCCTAAGCCAGTTGTAGTCATTTGGTAATCGCCAGTCCAAAGTGCTGAATCGAATTCACAAACGACAGTAATAGCCCAGTTAAACAACGAATTAAAAGGAGGCTCAGCAACCAAATTAGCAGATGAATTATCACCGCCAAAAACCCTACCATCGTTCATCACTATTTCCGCTCTCATATTGAATACATCACCACCATCCAATAAACTTTCGTCTAGGTTCAATAAGCTAATAAGCTCAGCAGGCGTGAATGTAATATCAGTACGTGGCAATCCTCTTTCACCTCCAACTGTAAAAGAAGAGTAAGTCTTTGCCAGTTGCTCCGCTTTCATGCCTTGAGCACCATCAAAAGAAGCGTACACTCTATACTCTGCTACGTTTTGACCACTGTTATCATCGTCAAATTCGACAGTTGCAGAATATTGAGCTGTTCCTAGTGCGAACAAATCGAATGTACCAGCTCGTAACTCAACCAACCTAGCAAAAGCACCTTTTTCCAAATCGTCGAATGGAACAACTGGTAAAAGGCTTTCGTCTCTACATGATACTGCTGCCAGTACCATAAAGACAAAAAGACTTATTTTTTGAATATGCTTTTTCATTATTCTTAAAATTAGTTTGATCAAAATTAATTAATAAATCCAGCTGGGTTGTTGTCCCAGAATACCTGAACCGTGTTCTCTTTTTGAGATGCATTTGCATTCAAAGTAACATAGTTTGATGGGTACAAGAAAGTTCTGTAATAATTTCCAGAAGCAGGCAAACGAGTTGGCTGCATATTTTCTGGCTTTCCAGTTCTTCTGTAGCCATTGTAAGCTTCAATACCATTCCCCCATGCAGCTAGGTAGTACTCTCTCATAATGATGTTTAATTTACCATCATTAGAAGCAGCATCGTACTCTGTTAACACAGTTAGAATATAAGCATCAACATCAGCTTGATCTATTGATACTCCGTCGCCCCCTTCTAAAGAAGCGAAACTGCTCACTTTGATCATAGATTTGAGAATAGCAGATTCTAACATTGCTCGAGCATCATCAAGAGTGTTCAATGTCAAAGCTGCTTCTGCACGGATGAAATCAACGAATGACGATAGCATTATAGGCTGGATACCGGCACCTAATGCACCATCTTCACCATCATTTTTAGTTGTGCCTCCACTGCCATCATCATATAAGCCACCGCCAGGGTACAAACCATAAACAGTACGCTTCTCACCATCTGGTGGAATACCTGAGTCGTCACCGTGGTCTCTTCCCCAATAACCTCTATCAACATCAGCTACACAGAATGGGTGTAGATTTGAGTCATAGTGACCGGGGTAAGGTGCTGTAAGACATCCAAGTGTAAACTGATCCTCATCTGTTGCATCAGTATCCTGTCTGAAGAAATAAAACGGCAATCTAGGATCATCAAACCCTTTCGCACCAGCGAACTGGAACATATAGTAGTTTGACAAATAGACACCGTTACCATTTTCATAATGGTTGTTATAGAACGGGTGTCTAGAGTTAGGATTAGCTCTATTTGATCCATACTGGAACTGGAAATCTTCGGAGCGCTCTGTGATGAAGTTTCCTTCGGCCAAAATGGCATCTATACCAGCCGCAGCACCAGCATTTACTAGTCTTGTCTGATTAAAATAACGCAATTTCAAAGTATTGGCGAATTTGATCCAGTTAACAGGGCCATCATCATCCAACTCACCATAGTAAAGGTCAGTTGCTGGCTGCGCTGCTGGAACTGTTCCAAAATCTGCAATAGCTTCATCAATCAAAGCAACTGCAGCATTGTAAACAGCTTCATCGTCATCAGCCATTGGGCTAGGATTATTCAAGCCTTGACCATACTCGCTGTAAGGAATGTCACCGAAATAATCAACCATTGTCATCAAAACGTATGCTTTGATCAACTTAGCTGCACCTGCATGCCAAGCCAAGTTTTTCTCTTCAGCAGTTTCTAGCAATGCGTCTAAGTCTGTCATAAGACCAGCGTAACCAGCACTCCAAACTCCATTGAAGCTAACTGGACTGTAAGCATTATCATAAGAATTACCACCAGTCATTGCCCTCATACGGGTCACTTCCATTCCGTAGCCACTCATGCCGCCAAAAAAGCCGGGTAGAGATAACTGAATATTATTGAAAATAAAATCAGGATCTGCCTGCTCTGGTGGAACTCCATTCGGATTTTCCAACAATTCGTCTAACTCACATGCAGAGAAAGAGAAGATGGAAACCACCAATAATAGTCTAACAAAATATTTTTTCATTATTCTACTTGTTTTTAATATTAGAAAGTAAGTTTTAAGGTAGCACCGTATCTCTTAGCTGTAGGACCAGTTAAGAAGTCGAAACCTCTACCGTTACCTACACCCAAACTCAATACTTCAGGATCGAAGTTGATTGCATCTGGGAAATTAACTGCTTTAAACCATAAGTTTTGTCCAGCCAACGTCAAAGAGATTCCACCGAATGGTGTATTTTTCAATAAAGATTTTGGAAGATTATAAGAAAGAGATACCTCTCTTAATCTTATAGTAGTACCGTCATAAATAGCCTGCTCATCAATAAAGAAACCAGAGTTTCTGAATCCATAATCAGTACTTGTAATTTGAATGTCGTTAGGCGTACCATCTTCCTTCACACCTGGAAGGACTATTGGAGTGAAACGGTCATAATCAGTACCTACGACCAATCCTCTTGAAATCATAGCTGCTGCGGTAGTAGAATAAATATCGCCACCATGTACGTAATCAACCTGTGCTCTAGCGGATAAACCTTTCCAGCTGATAGATGTACTACCATTCAATTGGAAATCTGGAATTGGGTTTCCGATGATTCTCTCGTCTTGTGATACTAGATAATCACCAGATGCCGCTACGATTGGATTACCGTTGTCATCTCTTTGGATGTATGACCCTTGAATAGCACCATACTGCTCTCCAGGAATTGCAAAGTTACCTAAGTTAGTGAAACCTGCAATCAAAATCTGATCAACACCATCGAGGATACTCTGTACGATGTTAACGTTTCTTGTAAAGTTAGCGTTAATATCCCATTGGAAACCGTCAGAAGTTCTTACTGGAGTCATTCTCAAACCTATTTCCACACCTGTGTTTGTCACACTTGCAGCGTTCACAGTTGTGCTTGTAAATCCAGTTGCTGGATCTAGATCCAAATCAATGATCAAATCATCAGAACTCTTATTGTAGTAAGAGAAATCCAATCCAATTCTATTTTGAAGGAATCGTGCGTCAACACCAACTTCGAATTCACTTACCAACTCAGGTCTTAAATCTGGGTTACCGATAGTGTTGCTGATACTGTTAGTATTAATAATCGTACCTGCAGTAGTATTGAATGCATTAGCACTCGTACCTAAGATAGCGCGAGTTGCGTAAGGACTTGGGTAACCTGCAGAGGTACCGTATCCAACACGAAGCTTCATGTAATCTACGAAAGAACTTTCTTGCAAGGATGGAATTGCATCTGAAAGAATAACAGAAGCAGAAACAGACGGATAAAAGATAGAACGATTGCCATCTTCCAGTGTAGAAGTCCAGTCATTTCTTCCAGAGAATGTCACATATAAGAAGTTTTTATATCCACCAACAATCTCTGTCAAAAGACCTATAGTGTTCTCATCAGATGTGAAAGACCCATTATCATGCTCAATAAAGTTGTTGTGTCTGAATAGACCATATACAAATTGTTGAGTAGAGTTGGCAAACGTCAAGTCAAACTTCTCTCTACGAATGTTTGCACCAACGATACCAGAAAGGTTGAAATCCTCAGACAAGTTGTAATCGAAGTTCAAGTTCAACTGGTGATCAGTGATAAAATTCAAGCGCTGAGAAGTTTGCATCAAACCATCAGGAATCTGAATTCCACCTTTGTTCACTGTATATCTTTGTTGTTGAGAGTAAGCATCGATACCAATACGATAAGTTGCACTCAAACCCTCATTGATTTGGTAACCAGTCTGGAAGTTACCGAAGAAGCGTCTTACTTTTTCATTATCATTGATATTCTTCAAAGTCCATCTTGGGTTCTGAATATCGTTTCCACCTCTATAATAGACAGAAGAGAAATCTACTGGATTTTCAAATGGCAATCCAAATAAATCAACACTTCTTGGCGTATATAACAAGTTCGAGAACAAAGAAGCAGTACCACCAGTTGGGTTTGAACCAAAACCTGCAGCAGCAGGTGGGGAGTTTCTTTGAGTTGAAGCAAAGTTAAAAGAGCTCGAGAACTTCAGTCCATTATCCAATTGCGTATTCGTACCCAATCCGAAGTTGTGGCGAGTATAGTCGTTACCAGGTGTAAAACCTTGATCATCCATAAAACCATAGTTACCATTGATAGAAGTATTGTCCCCAACAGCAGAGTTGATATTCACAGATGTATTGTTTGTGACACCAGTTTCAAAGAAACGCTCCACACTATCGTAAGGTTTATAGTCATACCTTGCACCTATAAATTCAGGGAATACATCGTTTAAGGCAGCTCTATCATAAGGGTGAGCAACTGTACCGTCAGCAGCGACACCGTTTAAGCCTGGTTCATCAAATGGAGCACCCCAGTTGGAAAAAGCAGGAGAAGCACCGTTATAAAAACCGTTACCATAAGCATTTTGATAGTCAGGAAGATTCGCAATGTTAGTTGCAAATACAGATTGACTGATAGATACAGATAGTTTCTTGTTTTTGTTTGCGCCAGAGTTGTTTTTAGTTGTTACCAAAACAACACCGTTTCGACCTGCTTCACCGTATAGAACGGTAGCACTCAAACCTTTCAATACAGAAATCTCCGAGATGTTGTTAGGATCCAAATCCAAGAAACGGCTAGAAGCAGTAGTAGAACCACCAGTAAAACCTCTATCATTATTCGTGTCTGTGTTGAAAGGCACACCATCAACTACGAATAATGGTTGGTTAGAACCTGTAATGGAAGAATAACCACGAATAATAACGTTGGTACCAGAGCCCGCTAAACCACTAGTGGATGTAATATCGATACCTGGCACTTTACCACGTAGTATACGAGCTACATCACTTTCAGGCTTGGCTTCCACAGCTTCCGACTCAAGCGTCGTTACTGCATAGCCTAAAGCTTTTTTCTCTTTCCTGATACCCAGTGCTGTTACAACGGCTGCATCAAGCGTTATACCTTCAGAAAGGGAAATGCCAATTTCAGAAGAAGCCCCAACTACGACATCCTTACTGTCGAAGCCTGTATAGGTTACCTCTAAAACATCGCCTTCATTAACGTTACTGATGGAGAATTTTCCATCTAAATCAGTAGCCGCGCCATTGGTGGTACCTTTTACGACCACGTTCGCACCGATGAGCGGTTCACCGTTTGAATCGGTAACTGTCCCAGATACTGTTTTTTGTGCCACCATCGTAGTGATAGCAAATAGAAACATTACCAGAACTAGTGAGAACTGTTTCATACAAAAAAAGTTTAGTAATAAATAAATAATAAGTAATCGCAACCACGATACTATTTATCATGGTTTCGATATTTGTCTAAATGTTCATATAAATGGTTTTAGATAAACCTCACTCTTTCAATAAGTAACTCATATAAACATTTGCCATTGACTATGAACCTTTTATTCAAGCCTCTTTTGGCAAAAACATTCGACTCAAAGATTCACATTTTCTTAACAAAACTCTAAGATAGCTTTTTTTTTAATTTCCAAAATCATGTTTAACGATATATCCTAGAATTTGATTTTGTTATAGGCTATTCAGAATCCCCTTTCAGCGAAATCAAATTGGCAAAAAGACGATAGGCCCCTGGTACTCCAGCAGGCAGTTGTCTAAACCAAGAATAACCTGTGTAGACGAAATACCCTTTGCCATGTTTTGCCACAAGCAAACCACCATTTAGGGCTGGTTCTCCTGGGTCGTTGCTAGACAATAAAGCATCAAATCGTTCTTCATCCCATTCATTAGGGAAGTACAAACCTCGTTCTTGAACCCAATTATCAAAATCCTTCTCGGTAATTTTGTTTGGCGTATTCAACGCAGGGTGCGCGCTATCAAGTATACGTATTTCCGCTTCTTCGACAGTGACCCGGTCACGGGACAGCTTCATAGGGTATGGTGCGATATCCTTGGTCACCAAACGGTGTGCGGTATTATATTGTACCAATAGGGTCCCCCCTTGTTCTACATATCCCAACAACGTCGCCTGCTTATACTGCAGCCATTTTTGTGTATTCAGTGCCCTTACACCAAGTACAACCGCATCATATTTTTTCAATTTTGATACATCTATATCGCTTTCTTCTAGCATATCCACTTTATAACCAATTTGCTCTAGGCTCTCCGGCACTTTATCGCCTGCCCCCATTATATAAGCTACCTTTTCGCCCGACTTCTCCAAGTCCACCCGTACCACCTTTGCCTTCGCAGGTTTGAGTATCATCTGGCGAGGCACATGCTCATAGTCAATCTCTACTGCTCCCATCCGATACGATGTCCGACTGGCTTGTACCACTGCTTTCACTTCTCCGACACTTTGATAATCTGGTGGCGTGATTTCAAAACGAAGCTCTTGTTTTCCTCCTTTTTCTTTTATCGCACAATTGGCGATTTTAGGTTTGGAAGACCAGCCTTTCGGCAAATCAAGACGAACAGCTGCACTCAAGTCACCTTCATTGGACTGTACGACGACATCGACCGTTTTTGATTTTTTATCGGCGAAGGCCAGGACATCTTGCTTGATTTTCACAAAAACAGCTGGTGCGGATTCTACGGGGCGATACCGTACGCCAAAAGCAGGGTCTACTTCTTTATGTACGAGGTTCTTCTCCAATACAATTTCTTCTTCGTTGACCAAAAGATGGAATTCCAAAACCACTGGCCTAGGGTTTTCGGGTAAACCTCGCAATAATTGCTCGGAGACTCCATACATTCCTAGTGTTGCTTTTTCTTTCAACCAATAGGGAGAGGAATGAGGAACACCACCCATCACAGAAGCCGTTGCGGATGCTGTACGTACCTCATTATTCTTCAATTCTGTTCCATTCAAGTCGATTCCTTCATCGTATTTCACCCCAGCTACTTGATTGTAATTCGCTCCATCCAAATATTTGACGTCCACTTTATCCAACTGCACTTTTACTGGTGAGCGATTGACGATTTCTACACTAAATGGGAAATTGACTTTCGTCAAATAATAATCTGGTGATGTCGCTTCAGCGAACAAACCTAGGCAAGCGGTTATGATTTGGCTGATTTGTGCTTCTTTTTCTTTTTGATAATGTCCTTTCGGCAAATTTCGAATCATACCTAATACCTTGGTCAATTTTTCGACACTATTATATGGTGCACGGAAGTCGAACTCCGATTCTATCTCAGCTAGTAGCTTTCCAATAGCTTCACCGCCCTCCAATCTAGACCAAGTCGTATTGACACCATCCATCATATCGTCCTGCTGCTGTTCCCCTTCTATAAATTTCAAATATTCCATCAAACCACCTCTAGAAGGCAAAGAGCCCATCCCTTGGCAGCGGTGCTGGCTACGGCTTTCAGCAGCAATTTCATTATTAGATTTCCCTAGTAGTGGATAATATACCCCTGCATCAACAGCTACCATATCCGATTTATCAGCTTGTTTGAATTTTTCCCTAGAACCGAAAAACCACCAAGAAGTATTAAACATCAGCCGTTTGGCCTGCCAAGGCGCATATTCTTCTAGCTGCTCTTGATGTATTCCCAAATTGCCTGACAAGGAAAAAGCTTCCTTTGCCAGCATTGCAGAAGCAGTATGGTGCCCATGTGTGCGGCGTCCTTTTTCGGGGTTAAAACGAGTGATGATCACATCAGGACGATGTTTTCGGATAGCCCAAATCACATCTGCCAAAACCTCCTTCTTGTTCCAGATGTCCATTGTTTCCTCTGGGTTCTTGGAGTAACCAAAGTCGTTCGCCCTAGAAAAAGCTTGATGACCACCATCTATCCGACGAGCTGCCAGTAACTCTTGTGTCCTCAACAATCCCAGCTCATCCCTTATCTCAGTTCCGATAAGATTTTGCCCTCCGTCGCCACGGGTTAAAGACAAATAGGTCGTTTTATACTTCCGTTCATTCGCCAAATAAGAAATCAAACGGGTGTTCTCATCATCTGGATGAGCGGCTACGTATAATACGGAGCCAAGCACTTGAGCTTTTTGTATTTCGTGTAGAATCTCCCCCGCTGCCATCTGGTGCGGTTTTTGAGCTTTGCTAAAACAAGCAAAGCTTAATGCCAAAATAATCAGGACGTACTTTTTCATCACTTCATTGTTTAATTTCAAAAAACCATCACTTCCCCTTCCCTTCCAATAGCACCAAAACGGTATAAATCAGAATTTTAAAATCAAGAGAAAGGGACATATTTTCTATATATAGAATATCAAATTTAAGCCTTTGAACCATTTCTTGCACATTGGAAGCATAGCCGTACTTGACCTGCCCCCAAGAAGTGATACCAGGCCGGACTTTCAACAAATGTTTGTAATGGGGTGCTTGTTCTACAATTTTATCGATGTAATACTGTCGTTCTGGTCGAGGCCCTACAATCGACATATCCCCTTTGAGTACATTCCAAAATTGAGGCAACTCATCCAACCGCCATTTCCGCATACTAGCGCCCCATTTCGTACAACGCTCGTCGCCATCAAAAGACAACCTAGGTCCTGTTTCTTCCGCATCAACATACATCGAACGAAACTTGTAGATCAGGAATGGTTGTCCATTTCTTCCGATACGTTCTTGTTTGAAAAAAATAGGCCCTGAAGAGGAAAAACGCACCCGTACTGCTATAAAGATATAAAGTGGTGCCAACAACAAAAGCATAAAAGCACTAAAACCAATGTCAAACAATCGTTTGAAGATGCGCTCCCAGCGAGGCATCAACTCCTGCCTTATCTCAATCAATACCGCTCCTAATACGTGCGTCATTTGAACACGTCCCAAGAGAATATCGTACATGTCAGGGATGATTTTAATCAATATTTCTCCTTCATAATCATAGAGCCAATTGAGGGTTTTCCTAATGCAATCGTGCTCGGGGGGTTCTACTGCTATAATAACCTCTTCAATCAGTTGTTCTTTGACCAATCGAGGGATATCCTCTATTTCCCCAAGTTGGGGCAAGTGTTTTTTCAGTACATTTCCACCATTGGAATGTACAAAGCCAATCAGTTCGTATCCTAGGCCATAATCCCTTTTCCTGAGGTCTTCAAACAACTCCAAGGCGCGTTTATTGCCACCGACTATCAATGTTTTATAAGTGATTTCTCCTCTTTGTATGCGGTGACTTGCCTTCGTGAGCACCAACATTCTAACAAAACCAGTTATGACAAAATGAAAAGTAAAAAGGGCTGCAAACGATAAGTAATAAGTTTTATAATTATTGACGAAATCGTCTAAAATCAGCGTAAAAAACAAAAACAAAACCCCTAGAAGGGTAAGAAAGAAAGTTCTTACCAAAGTGGTCAGCCGTGAGAGGCGATAAATATCACTGTACTTATCAAAAATGGAGTAATACAAAAACCAAGACAGGGGAACTATGACGATGCCAAAGAAGAAATTAGAATCATTGTACAGGTTCCAAGACAAATCGAATGATTCTATATATATTTTCCGAAAGGAGAAGAACAACAGCCATGCCAGCAATGCCGAAAAGACATCCGCCAATTTATAGAGGAGTGTATGAAATTTTCGTTCTTGGAGCATAGAGATTTTACATCGCTTGGTTCGCAGCAGCACTCTCGCTGATTTGATGGGCTAAAGCTAAGGCATTGTAGCCGTCATCTATTGATACTTTTGGTCTTTTATTTTGAATAATCGCTTGCGCAAAGGTTTCTAATTCCATTTTAATCGCATTGACGGGCGAGATCTCTGGCATATTTATGTGGATGAGTTTTTTCCCTTTTGGAGCATCAATTTCCATAAAAGTATTCCCTTCTGGAAGATTCGGGTCTTCAGGGTCAAAAAGACGAACGATTTGAGCGTTCTTATCCAAGAAATCTAAGCTGATATAAGCATTTGATTGAAAAAAGCGAAGTTTGCGCATTTGTTTCAAAGAGATACGGCTCGCCGTCAAATTAGCCACACAACCATTTTCAAACTCTATCCGAGCATTGGTAATATCGGGAGTTGGGCTGATAATCGCCACTCCATTGGCTTGCACGGATTTGACTGGTGACTTGACCAAGCTCAAGACGATATCCAAATCGTGTATCATCAAATCCAAAACAACGGAAACGTCCGTTCCCCTAGGATTAAATGTTGCCAGACGATGGGCTTCAATGAATTTTGGATTTGGCTCGAAGTCGTCTAATGCTAAGAAAGCAGGATTGAACCGTTCTACGTGCCCTACTTGTACCTTTACATTCATTTTTTGGCTCAAAGCCATCAATTCTTTTGC
>JAHDBO010000266.1 GCA_020630355.1 Saprospiraceae bacterium | reverse complement strand
TAATGTCTACTAAATAATTGTATTTTGAGCAACTCCCAGTTAATAGACTTGCTTCCGAATGTTCAACAAGCAAAGGATAGATATAACTTGTTGGATTTAATTACGGAAGAATTAATCTACACCGACCCACTCCAAGCTGAAGGATTTCTTTCAGAAATCAAACAAATGGATATGGAGGCAAAGCATTCCAGAAAAAAAGGCATTTTTATCTATAGAAGCGGATTCATCCAAAACCAACTCTATGCCTATCAAAACGCAGTAGATACCTTAAACGAAGCCCTCAGCTATTTTCAGCAAAACGCAACGAAGGAAAAAATTGACACTCATATTGATTTAGCAGGTTGCTATCTCAACATCAAGGACTTACTAAAAGTCCGAGAACATCTAAACTTAGCCAATGCGCTGGTAGGAAGTACACCTACACCACTGACCAAAGCACAAATTCTTTGTCGGGAGGGTATGTTAGCTTCGAGATTGAAAGAATACGAGCAAGCGCAGCAGCTTTTTTTAGAATCCGAAAAACACTTTTTAGAATCAGGAGAAATACTAGGTATGCGTGACCAGTATTTCTTATCCTTGATTTGGAGCGGACTGGGTTGGATAAGTGAAAAAATGGAGCATTTTGAAAATGCCATCCAATACTACCAAAAGACGATTGACCATTGCCTAAAACACGATATTGGCTCAAGGATGACTTGGTATTATCTCTATTTGGGCAATACCTATAGTGCTATTGGTAAGTTTATCGAGGCCGATCAGTTTTTCAAAAAAATAGTCGAGGAAAAGCACAAAGATGTTAGTTTCTACACCAAAGCAGGCGCTTATGGCAATTTAGGGCAGCTTTACGTAAAAAGAGGCCGCTACCAAAAAGCCTTGGAAATGTTCGACAAAGCAGAGGCGCTCTACCAACAGAAATCAGGTCTTGATGATGACTACAATTTTGCTGCTTTAGAACGCAATAAAGCACATTTGTACAATGAAATCGAAGACTATGACTCTGCTTTAGAAGCTCTGATAAAAGCCGAAAAGTACGCAAGCCGTTCTAGTGACAATTTACAGCTCTCAGTGATTTATAACGATTTGGCTTCTTTTTTTAAGGAGCAAGAAGACTACAAATCTGCCTACGAATATCAAGTTTTATATAGTGAAACAAGGGAAAAAGCGGTCAATGATGAGAAAAATAGAAGTTTTCAGGATTTACAAATAAAATACGAAACTGAAAACAAGGAACGACAGGCAAAAATGCTTCAGCTCCAAGCTAATGCCTTACAAATGAAAGCACTCCGTGCCCAAATGAACCCCCATTTCATTTTCAATTGTTTGAATTCTATACAAAAATATGTTTCTGAAAATAATACAAGAGTAGCAGAGAAATACCTCTCACAATTCGCCCAACTCATCCGTAAAATCCTAGAACACTCCGAACATGATGTCATTTCTCTGGAAGATGAGATAACCTTCTTGTTCGACTATTTAGCAATGGAAAAACTACGATTCAAAGATGAGTTGACCTACCGTCTAGAAATTGATGAACAAATTGAAGAAGATATTATGGGTGTCCCCCCAATGATTATCCAACCTTACATCGAAAACTCGATTGTACACGGTATTCGAGGGGTCGAAAATGGGGAAATTCATATTTATTTCAAGTATTTAAATGAAAATGCCATCTTGTGTATTGTAGAAGATAATGGCGTGGGCCGAGAAAAAGCCAGTGCCAATGCTCAGCATTATCAAGACCCGCAGCAGCGTTCTTTAGGGACGATTATCACCCAAGAACGACTAGACCTCATTCAAAAAAACAATAGTGAGAGCCTCCAAGTCAATACCATAGATTTAAAAAACCCTGATGGCTCTGCTAGAGGCACCAGGGTCGAAATCCGTATTCCTGTATTGGATATAAATTAAGACATCAATGCACCGACTTATCTGGTGCGGGTGCGGAAGCGTGAAACTCTTTAAAGATGCGCTCGGCATAGTGATCCAGTAATTCTTTGATACGCTCCTCGCTTTTTGATTGGACAATCATACCGATGTGATAATCCTCTTTCATACGCCACCAGATTTCTGGGTCGGTGAAGGAAGAGGTATCGGGATGTTGGAATCTTGATAGCGAAACAATCAAACCTGCATGGTCTTTCTTTACTTTTGGGAATTTATATTTTTCCCCTTTGGCTTTAGCTGTCTCCAATTTTGCCCATTCTGCCCAAAGGTTTATCCCTGAAGTCGCTTCTACCATATCCGAGATATGTGCGCCCCCCACTCTACTTGCAGTCTCTAGAAAATAAAACGCTCCTGTTTCTTTGGACTTAATGTATTCCGTATGGCAAGCACTAAAATGCATCCCAAAGGCTGCCATCAAGTCCTTGTTCATTTTTTGTAATGCCTTATCATCCGCCGAGCCAAACGCCACGGTAGCCGTTCGGAAAATCCCCCCTCCATGCGCTACCTCAAAAGGGGTATCCATATATTTGGAAACCCGACTGAAAACCACCTTCCCGTCTACAGATAGAGAATCTACGTGATACACATCTCCAGGACGAAACTGCTCCACGAGATAATTGTGCCGTTCCTCTCCTAAGCTATGGATATGCTCCCACAATTCTTGTCCACTATAGACCTTTTTAATGCCTGTTGCAGAAGCTTCAGAGCGTGGCTTTACCAGCCAAGGCGCCTCTACTTTTGATATGAAATCATTGATTTCGCCATCGTTAAACAATGCTGAAAACGGAGGAACATTCAGTCCAGCTTCTAGAGCTTTGAACCGCATTGCCAACTTATCCCTAAACAAGCGTGCGGTCGTCTGTCCCATTCCCGGGATACGGAAAGCCTCCCGAATATGGGCTGCTTTTTCTACATCAAAATCATCCAAAGCGACCACTCTATCTATCTTATTGTGCCGCATTAAGAACGCCATACCCTTGATAAAATCATCCATGTTCCAAGCCCCGTTCTCGTCCTCTTCCATGTAGTAGATTTCATCGATAGAGGCTCTCGGCCATGGTTGGTCTTTCAATTTATTGGAGGTTACCAAGTAAACTGTATTACCTTCTGCTTTGCACGCTTCTAGGAACTCTGAGCCTTTGAAATAGCCAGATATACAAAGAAAATTCATCCTATTCCAGATTTTAGTATTTAGATTAGAATTAATTCTTAATGAAGAATTTTGAGTTTTG
>JAHDBO010000265.1 GCA_020630355.1 Saprospiraceae bacterium | reverse complement strand
GGTTTCGGGAGCGGATAACGGAAAAGGTGGATGCCGTGATATTGGGTATGCATGCCAGAATAGATAACCCCGAATTGGCGGAAGCCAAAAAGAAAAACATCCCCATTTATTCTTACCCAGAATTTGTCTACGAACAAGCCAAAAATCAAAAAAGGGTAGCTGTATGTGGAAGCCATGGCAAGACGACGACGACTTCTATGATTATGCATTTATTATTGCATCATCAGAAGGACTTTGATTATCTAGTTGGAGCTTCTTTGGATGGTTTTGAAAATATGGTACGCCTTTCCGATGCCCCTGTTATTATTCTGGAAGGGGATGAGTACTTGTCTTCTCCGATTGACAGGCGACCAAAATTCCTACATTACAAGGCAGATATTTGTATTCTCACGGGTATCGCTTGGGACCATATCAACGTTTTTCCCACTTTTGAGGAATATGTCCATCAATTCGAACTGCTATTGGATTCTTTGGCTGAAAATGCACAATTGATTTATTTTGAAGAGGACGAGCATATTCGAGAAATTGTCAAAAAAACAAGGAAAGATATTGGATTAATTCCTTACGGAACACCTGATTATCGCATAAAAGAGGGTGCATGGTACTTTGAAGGAAAAACGCCTTTGAAAATATTTGGAGAACATAACCTACAAAACCTTCGAGCGGCGGCAATGTGTGGAGTGTTATTAGGCTTAAGCCAAAATCAAGTGGAAACAGCAATGGCAACTTTTGCTGGAGCAAGGCGTCGCTTGCAGCATTTAGGAGGCAATAAAGACTGTGATGTCTTCCTAGATTTTGCACACTCTCCATCCAAAGTAAAGGCAACTACGGAGGCCGTGAAGAAGCGTTTTCCTAGCAGAAAAGTCACTGCTATTCTAGAGTTACATACTTTTAGCTCTCTGAATAAAGCGTTCATCACAGAATATAAAAACACGCTAGCGGCAGCAGATGAAGCACTTGTTTTTTACAGTGAGCATACACTAGAAATGAAGCGATTGCCTGCCTTAGAAAAATCCTTTGTACATTCAACTTTCAATCACCCCAACTTGATTGTAGAAACAGAAAAAGACGCGCTGCAATCGTATTTAGAGCATTTTGAAACTCAAAACACAACATTACTTTTGATGAGTTCAGGGAATTTTAGAGGCCTGAACGTATTAGATTTACTGAATATATGAGTGTTTTTTCAATATCTTTTGTTCTTTTGGGCAACAAAAGCGCAAAGTACTCGTAAATTATTTCAATTGAAATAAAGATTATGAGGCTAAATCGACAATCACTAAAAACGTTTCTTCTCCTTTTTGGTTTGACGCTACCCCTTATTATGCAGTCTGCCAACCCTCTTATAGACAGCCTAGAACAAGTAGTTAGTACCTTACCCAACGAAGAAAAAGTAAATACTCTAAACCAGTTAAGTACTTTGTACAGCCAGTCAGGGGACTATGATGAAGCTCGTTCTAATGCAATCGAAGCACAGCGCCTTTCTAAAAAAAATAACTTTACCAAAGGTCTAGCGGAATCAATAGATAATCTTGGCAATATCTATTACTTTAAGAAAGATTATAAAAATGCATTAGATAGCTATTTTCAGGCTTATGATCTAAGAAAAGATGCCAAAGATTTAAAGGGTATTGCTCAATCTCGGTCGAATATCGGGGATGTTTTTCTACGTCAAGGTGAGTTAGACAAGGCGATAAAGGAATTAGAATCATCGCTTGGTCAAAGCAGTCAAATCAAAGCACCCGCACTCCAAGCAAAGACCAATCGCTCTCTAGGAGAAGCCTATTTTCAGAAGAAAATATATGGTACTTCAGAACGCTACCTTTCTGAGGCGGAACGCTTGTATTTGGAGGCAGGCGATTACAATAGCGCAGCTACAGTGGCTCGTATGATTGGAAATCACAAATTTGATTTATTGGATTATGAAGGTGCTTTAGTCAAGTATAGACATTCTTTGGAGCTAAATCAGGAAGCAGGTAGAATGGATGAGGTCGGAAAAGATTTGAACAGAATAGGAGAGGCGTACCATGCCGATGGTTTTCACGAAGATGCCCTCGATGTGTATGGGGATGCTTTAAGCGTAAGAGAAAACGTGAAAGATACCGTAGGATTGGCACAGACCTATAATAATATTGGCTTGGCCTTTCTGGCGCTTAACAAGCGCAAGGAATCTATCGGATATTTTGAGAAAAGTGGGGCTTTGCTCCAATCGGTGCCTGCTCAAAAAGAAACGCCCACCATTCTGAAATCCATTTCGAATAGTTATCAAAAAATCGGAGATTCTGCGAAAGCCCTAGAGTATCAAATTGCTTTTTCAGATGCTAGGGAGCGTGTTTTTGATAAAGAAAAAATCAAAGCATCCATAGATTTACAAACAAAGTATGAATCCCAGTTTGAGGCAAAAGAATTGCGCCTTGAAAACGATAATTTGCAGAAAGATAAACGCAACAATACGATAATTACGGGTGCTTTGGTTGCTTTGGCAATTCTAGCGTTGAGCTTGTTCTTTGTAGCGCTGACGGGGTATCGCCGTAAGCAAAAACACAATCAGTTGTTGTTGACTAAGAATACAGAAATCGAAAACCAAAAACAGGAAATTGTTGCAAAAAATGGGCAGTTAGACACGGTCAATCAACGCTTGGTCAGCGAAATGGCAGAGCGGGAATCCATCGAACAGTCTTCCTTTGCAAGAGATAAATTCTTAGCGACGATGAGCCATGAAATGCGTACGCCGATTAATATCATTAGCGGTTTGACGCATCTGTTGTTAAACGATGACCCTAGGCCCGACCAAGCGGAACATCTTCGTACGGTTCAGTTTTCTACCAATAATCTAATTGTCTTTATCAATGATATTTTGGATTTCTCCAAAATTGAAGCGGGTAAAATCAGCTTTGACAAGGTGGAGTTTGAACCGAAACGCATATTTGAAGACGCCAAACAACGTTTTAGTTTGCCTGCGAAGGATAAAGGGATTGACTTGATATTTGGCTACGATGAAAAGCTACCGAGCAAATTACTAGGAGACCCAACTCGCTTGAATCAGGTCATCACGAATTTGGTTGGCAATGCTATTAATACAACGGATAAGGGAAAAGTGAGCATTGGCGTCAAAGTCAATGAGATTGTAAAAGAAGGTATTACGCTTTTGGTTAGTGTGAAGGATACAGGGCTAGGTATTGCTCAAGACAAGCTCAATGAACTCTT
>JAHDBO010000264.1 GCA_020630355.1 Saprospiraceae bacterium | reverse complement strand
TTTACCAAGGTTGAATATGGGGAGCTGTGTTATGAAAAGAGCCAGCTGGGTTTTTATAAGAAAGCATTTTCCAAAAAAGAAAGTCAATCAAAATCGCCTGCTTTATTGGTTTGAAGTCAAGCAATTTTTTAAAAAATACAACCTTCCCAAGCACGTTTTTTTGTGTACTAATGGCAAACCACAATACCTAGATTTATCGAAAGATTGGGCGTATTTGCTTTTAGAAAACGCCTTGGTCAATAATCAGGTTTTTAGCCTAGAAGAAATGCTACCTGCTCCCCGTCAAATGCTTCAGGACAAAGAGGGCAAACGTTACGCTACAGAATTTTTAGTGCAATGGAGAAATGGAATTTTATAGGAATAGATTATGGCAGCAAAATGGCAGGGACAACCGTTGTTGCGTGGGTGGAAGATGGAGCGATTCAACTGGCACAATCCGAAAAAAAAAAAGATGCCGACCGTTTTTTGCTGACCAAAATAAGCGCACTACAGCCCAAGGCCATTTTTCTAGATGCACCGCTTTCCCTGCCTGGGGTTTATCGAGGGTTAGCAGGTTGTGAAGATTATTTTTACCGAAAAGCTGATAGGGAACTTAATGCCATGTCGCCGATGTTCCTAGGAGGTCTGACGGCTAGGGCGATGAAATTGAAGGCTGCTATTCGAGCTGAAATAGATTGTGAGATTTATGAAACCTATCCCTCTGCATTAGCAATTGAACAGGAGTGGAAGTCGCTCCGTTATAAAAAAGAAATCGACCAATTGGTGTTGTTGAATAAATTGCTTTCCCATGAGCTTGAGTTGCCGTTCGACAAGCTACCATCCAACTGGCATCAGTTTGACGCAGCGATTGCTTTGTTGTCAGGAAAACGTTTTTTTGGGGGGAATTCAATTATTATTGGCGACAAAGTAGAGGGGTTGATTATATTTTAAATGAAAGATTAATTCATTTGATTAGAATTTACCTGATATTTTTGTTACGAAAACCGTTAAAGTGGTATTCTAATTAGTGGGAAACACTTGCAATTTCGCTTCTTTTAACGAAATTTGTGCGGAGTTCTAACCCGAATTGGATAATCCTAATGTTTAATGAAATTGGATTGCTATGAATTTGAAGCAAGTAGATAAAAGGTCGGGCTTAACAAAGACCTCATTTGCAAATGAATACCTTGAGCCCAGAATTCCTGTCGTCTTCACGGATTTGATGGATAGCTGGCCAGCTAAAAATAAATGGACAATAGACTACTTTATTAAGGAACATGGTCACATCGAAGTTCCTGTATATAGTGCGGACTATTCTAAGGCGGGTTCTAAATACATGGAGCCAGACCGATACATCACATTTGGGGAGTACCTGACATTGATAGAACAAGGACCAACGGACTTGAGGATGTTTCTTTTTAATATCTTTCGTCACGTTCCAGACCTGTGCCACGACTTTAGTATGCCAACAATCATGGATGGCTTTATCAACGGGTTTCCATTCATGTTCTTTGGAGGGGAAGGTTCTGTTGTGAATATGCACTACGATATTGATTTGTCCCATGTTTTTCTCAACCAGTTTCACGGAAGGAAAAAAGTGATTTTATTTGCGCCTGAGCAATC
This sequence comes from Saprospiraceae bacterium, assembly GCA_020630355.1. Classification (GTDB taxonomy): domain Bacteria; phylum Bacteroidota; class Bacteroidia; order Chitinophagales; family Saprospiraceae; genus JAHDBJ01. The sequence goes on along the minus strand of JAHDBO010000264.1, from coordinate 1,613 downwards.
AAAAAATATCTACCATCAACCCTTCACCGTGACGAGTTCGGTAGATGTGAGCGCGCCTGATTTCGAGAAATATCCAGCACTCAAAAAAGCGGAAGGCTATGAGGTGATTTTAGAACCAGGTGAAACCATCTTCATGCCAAGTGCTTATTGGCATCATATCACCTATTTGGATGCGGGTTATTCGATTAGTCTGAGAGCCAATGACTCCTTGGTGACCCGTGCGATGGGCGCCTTCAATATCGCCAAACACTATGTGGTGGATAAAGGCATGAATAAAATAATGGGCGATAACTGGAAGCAGTACAAAATCAATGCGGCTAGACGTAGAGCCGAGGAAGCGATGGTTCAATAACGAACATAATTTGACGAAATATCCTAAGAAAAGGGACTTGAAATAATCGAGTCCCTTTTTTGTACTACTTTGAGAGAACACTTCTTATATTTGCATAAAAAGAAATAGATATTAGATTTTATTCTAAAATCAGATTTTAGACATTAGTCTTTAGATTTTAGATTGAATTTTAGAGCTTTAGAGCTTTTTGATTCTACTAAAAACGAAAATAGAATAATGTCTAATACCTTAAGTACTAATATCTAAAATGTAATAGATGTCCAATCCTAAGTTGAATTTGAAGTTTGGTGTACTAGCCTTAATGATTTTGCTAGCGGCGCTTAGCCGCTTGATGCCACATCCGCCCAATTTCACGCCTGTTGGTGCTATGGCATTGTTTGGTGCGGCTTATTTCTCTAGAAGGTATTTAGCATTTGTCATTCCATTCGTAGCATTATGGGCGAGTGATTTATTTTTGAATAATGTCGTTTATGCTAAAATGTATCCTGAATATTATCAAGGCTTTACTTGGTTTGGCAATACTTGGGTCTATGCTAGCTTTGCCTTGATTGTGGTGTTAGGGTTTTTGTGTTTGAAAAAGGTAAAACCGTTACAATTGATTGGTACATCCTTATTGGCTTCGATGCTGTTCTTTTTATTGACCAATTTTGGAGTTTGGGCCTCTAGTTTGGGCACTATCTACACCAAGGATTTTACAGGTTTGATGGCTTGTTATGGAGCAGGATTACCCTTTTTCTGGAATACGATACTAGGGGATGTGCTCTACGTTGGAGCTTTGTTTGGTAGTTTTGAATTTCTGAAATCCCGTTATCCACAATTGGCTTTCGCCAAATAAGCCAGTCGGTATTGCCAAAACGTCCACAACTGATAGAAGGAAAAGATTACTATATTGAAAACGGATTATATGTTTTCACAGAAGCCTACCACCTGCGGAGAGGCTTCTGTTGTGATAGTGGCTGCCGTCATTGTCCTTATAAGCAAAAAGAATGGACAAAAGAAAGACCAAAATCCAGATGACCTAGCCTTTTTTCGCTAATAAAAAGACTTGAAACCCGTGAAAAGGCAGTGTTTCTCCCTTGTCAATGCAATAGTAATGAATAGGCTTATTAAAAAAGAATCACTAGATTCCGTAAATGACCCATCTAAACCCATCTAAACCCATCTAAACCCATCTAAACCCATCTAAACCCATATACACCCATATACACCCATCTAAACCCATATCACCAATTCTAAACCATATCATCTTACCATGAAACAA
>JAHDBO010000263.1 GCA_020630355.1 Saprospiraceae bacterium | reverse complement strand
AGTAAATTAACAAAATTCCCTAATTTGGTTTTATCCTATATTGGATGATTTGAAAATTATTTCGTGATGCGGGACTTGTTTTTGTATTGCCTTTGTTTGTTCATTTTGCCGCTTAGTGCTCAGATTCACTTCGAAGATGTATCTGCTCAAAATGATATGGTGCGTTCTGGTTGGAATAGTGGGGTGGCGATAGCGGATTTTGATGAAGATGGGGATGAAGATATTTATGTTTCGGTGTCGAATGGCCCCAATTTGCTCTACGAAAATAATGGAGATGGCACTTTTGTGGAAGTAGCGGAGCGTTTTGGGCTCAATGACTCTAGGCGTTCTTATGCGAGCTGCTGGGGCGATATCGACAGCGATGGCGACTTGGACTTGATTGTAGCGAATCGCCTAGAGCCATTTGGATTTTATATCAATAATGGAGATGGCACTTTTGAGGATAAATTTGCGACGACTTACCTGAGCAACGCAGGTAAAATCCGCTCCTTGATGCTGGCGGATTACGATAAAGATGGTTGGTTGGATATTTATGTCGCCAATATCACGATGGAAAACCAACTGTTTCGCAATAACGGTAATGGGACCTTTACCGATGTGATTCTTGGGGCTAGGGCGGTGGATGCCAAGCTCTCAATGGGAGGTGTTTTTTTTGATTATGATAATGACCAAGACCAAGATTTGTATTTGACTAGGGATGCCAATCAGGATTTTGTTTTTTATGAAAATATTGGAGATGGTTTTTTTGAAAACAAATCGGCTGCTTCTGGCTTGGATTACATCGGACAGGGCATGGGCGTGGATGTTGCTGATGTGAACAAGGATGGTTTTATGGATGTGTACGTCGCTAATTTATTTGATAATATTCTTTTTTTGAACAACGGGGACGGTACTTTTAAGAACATCACGGAGACCGCAAAAATCAATGATTATGGTATGTCTTGGGGAACGACTTTTTTTGATTTTGACAATGATGGTCTGATTGATATTTATTCGGTCAACGATTCTAAATTCTCTGACCATCCCAATGTGCTTTACAGAAATGTAGGAGACAATGTCTTCGAGCAAGTGGCCGAAAACGAACCGATTTCTAGCGACTGGGGTGGATACGGAGCGGCTTACCTTGATGCCAACAATGATGGCAAACTGGATATGTTTGTCGCCAATTTTACGAGTCAGAGTACTTCTGATGAGGGGAATCAATTGTTCATCAATAGATGCCAAAATACAGGGAATTGGTTTCGGGTGAAAACCCGTGCCCTTGGCAACAATACCTTTGCCGTAGGTGCTCGTATCAGTGTGTATGCAGGCGGAGAAAAGTACATCGACGAAGTGACCATTGGGAGTGGTTACTGTTCGCATCACAGTTATACCCTGCATTTTGGGCTAGGGGAGGCGAGCATCGTGGACAGTATGAGTGTACTGTATCCTGATGGTGTGCTAGAGTGGTATTACGATTTGCCTGTCAATGCTACCTATCAAGCTAGGCAAACGCAGACAACCAGTATTGCCACTGTGGTATTCAAGGGTTGGGATATAGCATTGAGACCAAATCCAGCTAGTACAAATACCATTATTCGGTTCAATCTCAAAACATCAACTGCTATTACTTTTTCTATATTGAATACCCAAGGACAGCGCGTGCTTTACCAATCAAGAAAAACTTATCCAAGCGGTGCTCACGAAGAAGGCTTTGATGTGAGCGCATTGCCACCAGGTGTCTTTTTCATAGAAATTCAGACAGACCAAGGGACAACAGCAGAACGATTTATCAAACTTTAATACTGTTGTAGCAAACGTACCATTTCGTCTAAAAGACCAGCCGCTTTTGGATGTGCACTCGTTTGAAGTAACTCCAAGGTAGTAAACTGCCCTCCATAGACTTTCATGGTGACTTTTTTATCCGCACCGTTTTCTAGGAGTATTTGAGTGATTTTAGGCAGATTGGAGGGGACCTGCTGCCGCCACATTTCAACGCCGTTACTCGCTGTGTAGTGAAGCAAGGCTGCTCGGTGTCCGTAAGGTGATTTTGCCTTTGTTAGATAGGGGTGACGATCGAGTAATTGCTGTAGTTTTGCCTCGTTGCCATGGATGATTGCCTGAACTGCCTGTTCAAAAGCAACATCATAATCGGTGTTCAAGGCTTCGACTTCCTTCCAATCCATGAAACCATATTCAGAAGCAATACACTGTTGAGCCTCTTGCTCTGTCCATTCCAAATGGCGCAGTTTTTCTATCGGATGCCCTAGGAAATCAGGATGATAATTATTGATTTGGTGGAATACAGGGAGGAAGTCTGTGGAGATTCCTTCCAGTAATTGCTCTGCAATTTGTAGAAGTTGCTCTTTGATGGTCAACTTGGTTTGAGGCATAAGCAAGGCACCATAAAATGCCTGTAATTGTCCGACAACAGGAGCTTTGTAAATACTAGGCGTCATGACAATTGCGATTGGAGCTTTTGCAATTCTTTGGGACTAAGGTTGCGCCATTGTCCCAGTTTCAAATCCCCTAGTTGGATGTTCATGATACGAACGCGTTTGAGCGTAGCAACTTTATATCCAAAGTGTTCGCACATACGTCTGATTTGACGATTGAGTCCTTGTTCGAGGATGATTTTAAATCTATTTTTCCCAATTTGTTCAATATCACAGGGCAGCGTCCTCGTTCCTAGAATGGGGACGCCCGTTGCCATCCCTTTGAGGAATCCTTTATGGATGGGTTTGTTGACGGTGACGATGTATTCCTTTTCGTGCTGGTTCTCTGCTCTCAATATCTTATTGACAATATCACCGTCATTCGTCAATAAAATCAAACCCGAAGAAGCTTTGTCTAGCCGCCCGATTGGAAAGATACGTTCTTGGTGTTGGATGAAATCTATGATGTTGTCCTTGTCTTTGAGATCAGTCGTACAGGTGATGCCAGGCGGTTTATTCAAGGCAATATAGACTGTCTTAGGCTTGGCAACAAGTGGTTTTCCATCAATCGTAACGGTATCTTGTGGAAAGACCCGATTCCCTTTTTTTGCGGTTTGCCCATTGATTTTGACCCGCCCCGCTTCTATCCATTTATCGGCTTCCCGACGGGAGCAGATACCAGTGGCACTGATGAATTTGTTGAGGCTTGTTGAGGTGTCGGACAAAGCAGTTGTATTGTTTGATATTATTTAAAAAGAGGGCTTCCCAATGTAAAATAGTTTTTATTCGCTGGATTACAAAGCTCTAAATTAAGGGGGG
>JAHDBO010000262.1 GCA_020630355.1 Saprospiraceae bacterium | reverse complement strand
TGGTAAATGTTGGTCAAAAAATAATAATGAGATGCGTAAGCTGAAACTACAAGAGTTAAATCGACCGAATATTGAGGCCTTCAAAGCGCAAGCTAAAACACCGGTCGTTCTTGTACTAGACAACGTTCGGAGTCGCTTGAATGTTGGCTCTGCCTTTCGTACGGGGGATGCTTTTGCAGTGGAACATTTGTATCTCTGTGGCATCACAGCAACGCCACCACATCGAGAAATTTTGAAAACGGCGATTGGGGCAACGGATTCAGTAGAATGGACTTACGCAGCAACGACAGAAGAAGCCATTCTTCGTTTGAAGGAGGAGGGCTATACGGTTTTGGCGGTCGAACAAACAGATACCAGTGTGCTATTGCAAGAATACGCTATTAAAAAGGATGAAAAATACGCCTTAGTATTCGGCAATGAGGTGAAAGGCGTAAGCGATGAGGTACTACCTTTGGTAGATGCTGCGCTAGAAATCCCCCAATTCGGAACAAAACATTCCCTTAATGTTTCGGTGTGTCTCGGTGTTGTACTTTGGGAATTTACTAAAGGGCTAAAATATTAAGCACCCACTTTTACTAATCTGCTAGTGGATAGGACCCGTTTTCTGCGGTCTAATAGGCTACATAAAAATGCCCCCGTATCCAGTTTTCTGATGTCAATTTTTAGAGTGGTGATGCCTTTTTCAATATTTACTTGCTGTTCGTGTACTACTTCCCCTACGATATTGTAGATTTTTAAAGTATAGGTATCGGTTTCAAACCCATTTACATCAATCCGAACTGTATTAATCGCTGGATTGGGATAAGGGGTCATCGAACGTTGATTGGCTTTGGCGGAATTGACGATATTAGTGGTGTAATCTGAGGCGATATACTGAACCGTTCGAACCGTGTCGTTATCAAAGCTTGTTGTTGCTACAATTTCTCTACTTTCATTGCTTACAAATTCGTAATTGATGGCTGTGTTGTTGGTAGGGAAATCAAAGAAACCAGTAATTAAAGCGGTGATGTCCAACCAAGCACCAAAGGCAAAACCTTCAATTTTGATAGTGGTATCTGTGGTTCTTTTTAACCTTAACACATCAAAATTGACATTAGGGACTTTAAGGTTGCCCCAAGCATCTGCTTCGACTAAGACATTGTTTTCTAAAGTAAGCCGAATCGAATCTGGCGAAACGGGTAATCCTAGGGTATCTAAACCAGGGATGAGGTCGGCATCAATACTGATTTTGAATTTGGACACATCCGAGTAAGAATCACCATAATTAAGGGGCGCTTTGCGTTGTGTGGCAGGGTTTTCGTAAACGACGGTCACATCGACACCAAGGCCAAGCGGATCAGGCCCAGCAAAACCAAGGAGTTCCACCTTGTTATCATCTTTTTTGAAATAAGCTTCCCCCGCGTTGGTAAGGATTAAGTAGGAAGCATCGGGAAAAGCGGCTGCGGCCGTTCCTTCTGAAGGAGATAAAATATTGGTTTCTGTTGTTTGTGGGGACATTAAGCTGGCAAAGTCCCAGTTTTGATTGGGGCCTTCTGCTGTGATTTGGATTAAATCAGGATTGGGAGCATTATCAAATTCTGTTTTCAAAGCATCTCCAATAACAGGGAAAGTCTCCGAACCAATAGTAATCTGTGCTTGTGTGTACAAGGTACAAAGCATTAAAAAGAAGAATGTTGTAACTGTTTTTGGCATGAGACCTTAAATTTTCTGTTCAAATATAAGCCTTTATCGCATCTCATGCGATAAAGGCTCGGATAAATTAAAAGGTATGTCGTTCGCTTATCAATCTAGGGTGCGCCCCTTGGCCGTTCTGGATTTGACGGAGACTTTTCTAGATTTTTTCAAATCGACCATTAAGGTCGCTAGGGAATTTTCTCCATTGGTGTAATATGTTTCGCCACCATATAGGACTTTCCCTCGGTTTCTTTTCCATTCTTTTGCCAATAATACATAGCGGTTGCCCCTTTTGGGGTTTGGTCCGAACAGTAAGAAGCGGTCATCTGCTTTTTCGAAGCTAACCGCAAAACGATTTTGCTTCGGTAAGTCTATCAATACACCTGGCGTTCCTTTTGGGATAATGACCTCTCGGATACGTCTTCCATCAACCATCCGAATCTTACCGTCCTCAATTTTGGAATCTCCGCTAGAAGCTTGACGGTACAAGACAATATCCTTGGAGAGATAAAACTGAATCTGTTTTAGTTCTGTGGTCGACCATCGATTTTCTTTTTGCAATCTCTGTGTAAATGGAGATAAAGAGGGAGCGCAGGCACTTGTCAGTAAAGTGACGATACAGCAAAAAAGTAAGGCATTTTTCATTGTTGTAGACAAATTTTTGATTTGCAAAATAATAACTGAAGGGGCTCAATCCTCTTTTATGATTTATTTCTGTGAAAAATATTTTTTAAATCAGCCTATATTTCTATCACAAAAACTTATAAATAAGATACGAATGACTAGGGTTTAATGCGTTATTTTAGGATTTATTTAATTTTTAATTAACAAAAACGATGTCACAAAAACAAGGGTTTGGTGGAAGTAGTTTTTATGGGTATGTCATATTATGGGTGATGTAAGAGCTTGATATCATATTTAAAGTTTAATAGCATGAGAAATATAACCAAATTAATCGCTTGTCTTTCTATTTTGTTTTTTGGCTTTTCGTTGAGTACAGAAGCAGCCTGTAAGTATGGTAAAGAATTGGTAGGAGACGAATTTGCTATGGGCGTTCGATTGGAATGGTCAACTTTGGAAGAAGAAGACAGTTCTATGTTTGTAGTGGAAAAATCAGAGGACGGTGTAGAATTTTCTGCCATTGGAAATGTGGTTGCGACAGGGGATTCTGAGGATATGGTCGAATATTCTTTTTTGGATATTATGGCGAGCGGAGCTAAAATCTATTATCGTTTGAAGCAAGTGGATTTAGATGGTGCCTCTAGTTACTCTCGTGTTTATGAGATAGAGAAAGAGTTGGAAAACAATATCATGGTGGTCTCTATGTCTAGTTTGAATGCTAGTGACTATATAGATGTGACTTTAGATGCTTTGAAAGAAGGGGTGGCTCAATACTTTGTGAAAAACCTGAAAGGTGAAGTCATGTTGCAAAATGAAGTTGTTCTAACGAATGGTTTGAATGATATTAAGGTTGATTTGACCTCATTAAAGCCTGCCAATTATAAAGTGGTATTCTCGATGGGACAAGAAAACGAGGAATTGGTTATCAATAGAGTAGAAGATGAAAT
>JAHDBO010000261.1 GCA_020630355.1 Saprospiraceae bacterium | reverse complement strand
CCAAACAAATAAACACAAAAACTACTTTTAAATAAATTACATACCAAAGATAAGCTCAAAAAAAGCTTCCAACCAATAGGCAACCTGTTTTTTTGTGACATTAAAAAAAGGTTAAACAAAATATAAAAGGCTTATTTGCATTGATTTTCACTCCGTTTTTGTTTCTTAAAAATCTTTTTTTTAAACAAAAAACGAACTCACAGTACTAAACAAACACATTGATTTCAGGATAAATAGGTACTGAATCACAAATTCTGCGGCAAAAAATATTCTATCAAATGAAGAAGCCCTTCGAGATCATCTCGAAGGGCTTCCTCCATTGATGCTTTTAGTTGTTCTTACTTTTTAAGCACAACCACAGAGTTCTCATCGTAGCCAATTCCTGCAGGTACGAATTTATCCGCTTCTTGGTCGTTTGCCCAAGTAGAAGCATCTACAAGGTAACGGAATTCGTACTCCTTGCCTACTTCCAAATCAAGCGTCGTCTTGAAAGAACCATCTTTCAACTTTTTCATTTCCGTTTCGGTCGCATCCCAGTTGTTGAAATCACCAACTAGAGCTACTTTTTCTGCATTTTCAACAGCCTCTTTAGCCAATTTAAAAGTTACTTTACAAAGAGGTTTAGATTTTAGATACTTTTTAGTCAAGCTCATAAGTCCAAATACATTAGGTTATCAAAAAACAGCAGGTCGTCCCTGCTAAAAATTTCGTAAAAAAAGATTTGTTTAATTGCGCTTTTGGGCGTTCAATCCATACATTTGACAAACCAAAGCATTCTATAAAACAGAACGCTTCACTTTTAGATATCAGCCATACCAAATTGCCGCCAAGCCACATAAACCGTTGTTTATGAGGGCAAATATCTAAAAAACTATTTATAAAAGTCAATACATGTTTTACCAAAGCGCACCCACAGGACCACAAGAATTTGCACCCGACTTTGTAAAGTACTTTCAAGAAAAAGAGGATAAATTTTATTTCCACACACATAACGGAGTAATACTTTGCGTGGAGGTCTATACAGATTATATTATTCGGTTTCGCTACGCCTCAGAGGGCTATTTTTTGAATGATTTTTCTTACGCAATAGACGAAAAATTTTCGAAGAAAGTTGAAAAAAAATCTTGTGAAGAGCTAGAAGACTATTACTTGATACAAACAGCCGAACTCAATGTACAAGTTGAAAAAAAAGCACTTCGGGTAACCATCAAAGATAAAGAAGGCAATATTCTTAATGAAGATGAGAAAGGTTTTCATTGGGAAGAATTGAAAAATCATGCTGGCGTTTTGCCTAAAATGACAAAAAAAGCAAAACAGGCAGAACATTTTTACGGGCTGGGTGACAAGCCCACAACCCTGAACCTCCGTGGTAGGAGGCTTCAAAACTGGGGTACGGATGAATATGGTTTTGCAAAGCACAAAGACCCTATTTATAAAAACATCCCTTTCTATATCGGTCTTCATCATAAAAAAGCCTACGGAATATTTTTCGATAATTCTTTCAAAACTTTCTTTGACTTTGCTAGCGAACGAAAAACTGCAATGAGCTATTGGGCAGAGGGTGGCGAAATGAATTATTATTTCATCAACGGTCCCGAACTGAATAGCGTGGTTGAACGATATTCTGAATTGACAGGTACACCCGAGATGCCGCCTTTATGGGCGCTAGGCTTTCATCAGTGCAAATGGAGCTACTACCCAGAAAGCCAAGTACGAGATATCTGCAACAAATTCAGGGAATATGAAATCCCTTGTGATGCCATCTATCTGGATATTGACTATATGGATGGTTACCGCTGCTTCACTTGGAGTCCTGAATACTTCCCTGAGCCAAAGAAAATGGTAGACGACCTCGCAGAGCAAGGTTTCAAGACCATTGTGATGATTGACCCTGGCATTAAAGTGGATAAAGATTATTGGATTTGTCAGGAGGGAGTAGAAAATGATTATTTCTGTAAAAGAGAGGACGGTCATTTGATGCGTGGAAAAGTATGGCCGGGCGATTGCTACTTCCCAGATTATACCCGACCTGATGTTCGGGAATGGTGGGCAGATTTATACGAAGGATTGATGAAAGATGTGGGTGTAGCAGGTGTCTGGAACGATATGAACGAACCGGCTCTGTTTGAGACAGATACCAAAACCTTTCCACTAGATGTCCGCCATGACTATGACGGCAATCCTTGTAGCCACAAAAAAGCACATAATATATATGGGATGCAAATGGTACGTGCCACTTATGAGGGCTTAAAAAAATGGGGTTATCCCAAACGTCCATTTGCGATTACCCGCTCTTGCTATTCTGGAACACAACGTTATTCTTCTGCCTGGACTGGTGACAATATTGCGACTTGGGAACACCTTTGGGTCGCCAATATACAATGCCAACGCATGGCCATCTCTGGGATGTCTTTTATCGGGACGGATATAGGTGGTTTTACAGAACACCCTAGCAGTGAGTTGTTCATTCGTTGGGTACAGTTAGGGATTTTCCATCCTTTCTTCAGGGTACACTCTTCTGGTGATCATGGTGACCAAGAGCCTTGGTCTTTCGGGAATGAAGCGATGCAATATGTGAAGCGATTTATTGAATTGCGTTATCAATTGCTACCATATATATACACCGTATTCTACCAACATGCCAAGTATGGTACGCCGATGTTGCGCCCGATTTCCTTTGTAGACCAGGAAGACCCGCATACGCTTTATCGTCAGGATGAGTTTATGCTGGGGGACTCTATCTTGGCTTGTCCTGTGCTAGAACCGAATGTAAAGGAGCGGCCTATCTATTTACCGAAAGGTTGGTGGTATGACTTCTGGACGGATAAACCGATTAAAGGAGGCGATGAGACGGTCGTGAAAGCGACCTTGGAAGAACCACCAATTTTCATGAAGCCAGGAGCAGTTGTTCCTTTCTATCCTGTCATGCAGTATGTGGGCGAAAAGCCAATAGAAGCTGCCACACTACATATTTATTATAAAAATGGGGTAGAAGAAAGTCTAGTATATGAAGATGCTGGTGATGGTCATGCTTATAAAGAAGGGGATTGTGTAGAGAAGCGTTTCACCGTCGAAGGTAATGGTGATGGTATGACTATCACCCAGAAAAAAACAGGTCCTTTCTTACCTGAATACAAGGTCTATGATATTGTCATTCATGCCATGCCTTTCACGATTGACCCTATCTTGGTCAATGGAAAAGCGATAGATTTGGAGGATGTTGATATTTTAGAATATGGTCGCTTCTCTTTTG
>JAHDBO010000260.1 GCA_020630355.1 Saprospiraceae bacterium | reverse complement strand
ACGGTTCCACCTAACTCTGTGATAACAATATCATATTTGCCAGACTGACCAAGCAACAACATGCGGCGCTTGATTTCATTGGTAATATGCGGCACGACCTGAACGGTCTTCCCTAGATATTTGCCGGCCCGTTCATTGTTGATGACCGTTTGATAAATTTTACCTGTGGTGACATTATTGGCCTGCGAGGTAGGTCGATTCAGGAATCGTTCGTAGTAGCCCAAATCCAGATCCGTCTCTGCCCCATCATCCGTCACATAGCATTCGCCATGCTCATAAGGGTTAAGTGTTCCTGGGTCTACATTGATGTAAGGGTCGAATTTTTGTATCGTTGCCGAGAATCCTCTGGCTTGGAGCAATTTTGCCAGAGAAGCAGAAATGATGCCTTTTCCCAATGAGGAGGTTACGCCGCCCGTAACGAAGATATATTTGGTCATAATGAAAGCTTAAAAGTTGTCGCTACGGGGCGCAAAGGTACATTTTGCCTTCTTATTGTCCATTCATTTGCCCAAATTTTATCAGAAATTATTAAAATCAATATTTTTTCAAAAAAAATTAGATTTTTTTCAGACATCAAAAAAAGACTAAAATCATATTTATTTTTAAATAATACTTTTACACAAAAAAGGTGGTCAGCAAGATAAGCTTTATAGATTTTTATTATTTGAACTTAATATAAAATAATATAGCGTCACAATAATTCAATAAGTCAGAATTGACTGTTGAAACAGCCTTAAAACGACTTGACAAGTCCAGATATTTACCTCATATTTGTACTGTATTCACGATTTATAAAAATTGTGACAACCAAAATCCCCTCTTAAGCTCTAATTGCACTTTAAATATTTGTGATTCCCCCCACATTTTATTTAACCTATAAGATTAAAAGCGATGGCTTTGTTGAGACTTTTTTGTGCCGTATTATTTGTTAGTATCTTCTCTTCTGCAACTGCATCAGAAATTATTAGTGAAAACATAGATTGTAACCGCAAATCCAAATCATGTACTGGCGAGCGTTACATGAAAGATGGCTCTGTTTACCAAGGTGAATTTTTATATGGTGAATTCCATGGCAAAGGAACGCTTACTTTAGTGGACGGTTCTGTTTATCAGGGTGAGTTCAAAGAAGGCTATCAGCATGGAACAGGCAATTTAGCGTATTCTAATGGAGATAATTATACAGGTCAATGGAGAGGCGGTAAAAAACATGGCTCTGGCACCTATACATGGGAAGATGGCAGTCAATATACTGGCGAATACTTCAGTGGCATGATGAATGGCAAAGGGAAACTTTCCTTCATCAATGGCGACAGCTATGATGGGGAATGGAAGTATGGTTTAGTACATGGTACAGGCACTTTCGTAAAAAGAGACGGTAGCAAGCATTTTGGGAAATATAAAAAAGGAAAACGCAACGGAACGGGTTCTCTAACATGGAAAACAGGCGATGTGCTCCTAGCTAGCTGGAAAAACGGACAGTTGGAAGGAAAAATAAGTTTTGAATTTGAAAACGGAGCAAGCCTAGAAGCGAATTTCAATGAAGGAGAATTGGAAAGCTCTTTTAATTATACCAATCAAGAGGGACAAAACACAACTATGAAACTGGCTGACTTGGTAAACGCAGATATCGAAGTTGGCTCAGCTAAAGATGCGAATCTTGCCGTACTATTGTACACGCTAGGTACTGAGTACCTCCAAAAACAACAAAGTAACCTAGCAAGGGACTATTTCAAAATGGCAAAAGAGAGGGTGGTTCCATCCTCTGAACTGAACAAACTCATTTACTTTCAGATGGTTTATTTGGACAAAAGAGCAGTGCAAAGAGCATTGTAATTTTGTACCGAAACTTACCTAAACCTAAAGAGCCGCTATCCTGAAAAGGAAGCGGCTTTTTTATCGTCTGAATCTAAGCTAAACTTTACTCTCCTACAACGACTTCTACAACATTCGCCACGGCTTTTTCTGCATCTTCGGTTGTCAAGCCTAAACCTTTGACCGATACTTGTTCTTTGTCGACACCGTATGTCACCAACAAATCACGGACGACTTGTCCTCTAAGGTTCGCTAGTTTTTTACAATCTGCTCTATCTTTCCCTTCTGAAGTATGCACTTGGACTTGGATCCTGGAAGCAGGATGTTCTTTCAACGCTTCTGCCAATCCTTTGATTTCTGGAAGGTCAATATCTGTTAAGCGATGAGATTTTTCTTTGAAAGTCACTTGGGTGAACTGATAAGCTTCTCCTTTGACTTTGGTATTGAACATCTTATTGAAGCTTTTTTTCACCCCTTCTGCGGTCTTATTCGCCGTATCATTAATGGCATCCTTGGTTTTGTCTACTGTTTGATTGACTTTCTCCTTGAATTTATCAATATCTCTCTTAATCGGGTTTCCGTCGCTATCCACAAAGAAGCCGCCTTCCAGTTTAAAATCTCCTTTCTTCTTGACGATTTCATCTTTTTTATTCAACAAATCCCCATTGGCATCTACATAAAAAGCTTTCTGTTGTTTCCTTGGGTCTGGGTCGGTTTTGCAACCCATTATCATAAAAGAAGCCGCCAGGAAAAGCATCAGGTAGTGTACTCGTTTGAAGTTTGAAATACTTTTTTTCATTGTTTTGAATATTTATGATGGTAAAAAAATTTACACTCTTTAGAGTTCAAATTTGGGCTAAAGTTACTTTTTCCTAGAAAAAAAGAAAGCCATCCAACAAATTGTCGAATGGCTTTTATGAAAATAAATATCGAAAACTTATTCTGTAGCTAAAGCATCCCGAGCAATCGGCTTTCTAAAAACCAATCCATTGTCAAAAGCATCTAGAACGATTTGCCCTTCAGCTTGAAGTTCTCCTTTGAGCAACTGCTTTGACAGCGCATTGAGCACTTTTTTCTGAATGACCCGCTTGACTGGTCGAGCACCAAACTGTGGGTCGAAGCCAATCGAAGCGATATAGTCCAAGGCTTCTTTGGTCGGAATCAATTCAATCTCTTGCTTTGCCAAAACAGCCTTGATGCCTTGCAACTGTAATTCTACAATCGCTCGAATATTCCTCGCCGAAAGGGGCTGGAACAAAACCAATTCATCAATCCGATTCAAGAACTCTGGGCGCAATGTCTGTTTTAACCGTTCAAAAACCAAAGTCTCTGTACGTTCCATCACCATATCCACATTATTATCATCCAATCCTTCAAACTGTTCTTGGATAATATCCGAGCCCATATTGGAGGTCATAATGATGATACTATTTTTAAAATTGGCGAC
>JAHDBO010000259.1 GCA_020630355.1 Saprospiraceae bacterium | reverse complement strand
TCTAAAACTAATATTTTCATAAATCTATTCCTGACTAGTGCTGGATGGCATCCACGCACCAAAAATGAATTGGAAGAGGGCTTCTTCTGAAATCACGTACAAAAAAAAGGCTTATATCTTGGATATTCAAGGAAATAGAGAAAAGAAGCCTTCTAGGAATTTAGAGAAGATTCATTTTAGGTGCTTATTTAGCAAACACCCGAAGCATTTCTAAAGGATTGGTCGTATAACAAGGGGAACGGAATTGTTCTTTTCTGCTCCAGCTTTGCTGCTGCTGCTTGACGTTTCCACAAGCAGCAAATCGCAGTGTTTCCTTTCCATGTTTTTTATTGATTTCATCTAGTGTAGTGGCAAGTTTTTTGTATTTATTATGCCTAGAAATATTTTCAAAAAAGACCTGTTGTATTGTCGTTTCTGGTTTCAAATCCAATGCCATGATACCTGCTTTTTTGTAATTGGTTTGGGGTTCGTGCAGTAAATCTACTGCTTTAGCGGTCCATGTAATCAAGTCGTTGGTATTGGAGGTCGCTAAGGCTAATCGAAAGCTAGTCGAAAAGTATTTGCGGCCATCTTTGCGCTTATTGCGAAAGGGGTTGGCTTTGATGAAAATAGAGAGCATGGTGGTTTGTTGTTTCCACTTTCGGAGCTTTTCCCCTAGACGACTGGCATAATTGGCAAGAGCTCTTTTGAGTTCGTCTTTGGAATAAATATCTTTGCTAAACGAACGAGAAACGACTATGTTTTTGCGTTTAGAAGGGGGAGGCTCTAGCTCATAACAAACCTGACCTTGCAATTCTTTGAGCAGTCTCAATCCCACTACTCCAAATTCTTGTCGCATTAATTTATCGGGCATTGCAGCGAGCTGTGCTACGTTTTCTACTTTGTATTTTTTGAGTCGGCGGACGTAGGCTTGCCCCACGCCCCAAACTTCACCAACGGGGATAGATGCTAGTATATTTTGATTGGGAGTCAGCGTGTAGACTCCTGTTTGTGTCCGTTTTTTCGCAATGTGATTAGCTAATTTGGCTAGTGTTTTTGTTGTTGCGATACCAACACAAACGGGGATACCTGTACAGCGTAAAATCATTTCACGTAAGTGAGTGCCATAATCTTCTAGGGATAAAGGATGGTTTTTATGGAAATTTATTTTTAGAAAACATTCATCAATGGAATATATTTCTAGCTCGGCACAATGTTGACTCAATAAGTCGGCTACTCGATGAGACATATCTGCGTATAGGGCATAATTAGAAGAAAATACTTGTATTTGATGCAGACGTACTTCTCTAGCTATTTTCCAAAAAGGCACTCCCATTTTGATACCCAATTGTTTGGCTTTCGCCGAACGAGAAACGACACAGCCGTCGTTGTTGGAGAGTACAATGATGGGTTTGCCCCATAATTGAGGCTGAAAGGCGGCTTCGCACGAAGCATAAAAGTTATTGCAATCGACTAGTGCGTAGTAAGTCATCATTTCAAGGCATAAGGTGTGTGAATGACCCGAATAACGATACCCCAAATACGAATGTCACTGTGCTCATCTAGCGTGATAGGCGCATATTTCGGGTTTTCTGCATAGAGATAGCCCTTGTTTTTTGCTTCTAAAATCAACCTTTTGACAAGGTATTCATTTTCATAAATGGCAACTACAACATCGTTGTGTTTGGGGCTTAGAGAGCAATCAACAACCAGCACATCCTCGTCGTAAATCCCTGCTCCAATCATAGAGTCGCCTTCTACTTTGACGAGATAGGTAGAAGAGGGGTTTTTGATGATTAAATCGTCCAAACTGATGCGTTTTTGCTCATAATCCTCCGCAGGGGAGGGAAATCCAGCCGAAACAGATTCTAAGGAAGGCAGTGCTATTCCTCCTAGGGCACTGACCTTTACTGCTACTGCTTGCAGTAGCTTCCATGTTGTGTCTTCCATGATTGCTTGATAGTATGTTTTAAGAAAAAAGATAATTTCTTAGTACAAATTAAAAACAAAATGTTTTAATAATCAAATAAATGATAAATGAATTTGTTGCATTGATTGCTATTTCGTAGGTTTTGATATTTTTCACAAGCATCCATTTGTATTTCGTGTTACTTTTGTCCCTATCTAATTTATATCATTATGTCTATTATCAGTCCAGCATCCCGAATTGGTACGGTCAAGGAATATTATTTTTCTAAAAAATTAAAAGAGATTGCTCGTTTGCGCCAAGAGGGGCAAGACATTATTAATCTGGGGATTGGAAGCCCTGATTTGCCGCCTGCACAGACGGTTATTGACCGCTTGAGTGAAGAGGCACAACACAAGGGGCATCATGCTTATCAAGGCTATGTGGGGATTCCTGAGTTGAGGCAGGCTTTCGCCAAATGGTATCAGCAATATTTTGGTGTGCAGCTTGATTCGAATACAGAGGTCTTGCCCTTGATTGGCTCCAAAGAAGGCATTATGCATATTGCGATGACTTACTTGGAGCCAGGGGATGAAGTATTTGTTCCGAATCCTGGTTATCCTGCTTATCAAGCTACGGCGAATCTCTCGGGAGCGACGACACGGATTTTTAATCTAGAACCAAGCAAAGGCTGGAAACCCGACTTGGATGCCTTGGCAAAAGAAGATTTGACGAAAGTCAAAATCATGTGGGTCAACTATCCGAATATGCCCACGGGTGCAAATGCAGATAGAGGTTTTTATGAAGATTTAGTGGCATTTGCCAAAACATACAAAATCCTCTTGTGCAATGACAATCCTTATGCTTTTATCTTGAATGATAATCCTTTTAGCTTATTGTCAATCGATGGAGCGAAGGAGGTCGCCCTAGAGTTAAACTCCTTGAGTAAGGCACATAATATGGCTGGCTGGCGCGTCGGTGTCCTAGCAGGAAAACAGGAATATTTGAGCGAGATTTTGAAATTTAAAAGTAATATGGATTCGGGAATGTTCCGACCAGTGCAATTGGCAGCAGTCGAGGCATTATCGCAGCCTGCTTCGTGGTACAATGGTTTAAATGTGATTTACGCCAAGCGTCGAGAGAAGGTTTATGAATTATTGGATTTGCTAGATTGTAGCTATGAGAAAGGGCAATCAGGGATGTTTGTCTGGGCAAAAATCCCGAGCGATTACAAGGATGGCTACGCGCTTTCAGATGCTATTTTATACAATGCACAAGTCTTTATCACGCCCGGTGGTATCTTTGGGACGCAAGGAGACGGCTATATTCGAGTATCGCTTTGTGCAAAGGAAGAAGTGTTTGAGGCGGCTATGG
>JAHDBO010000006.1 GCA_020630355.1 Saprospiraceae bacterium | reverse complement strand
AAAGGAAAATTTACAAGTAGAAGAATGTAAATTTATTATTGAATCATTCCTAAGACAAGTATCATCATTTAAAGTGAAAGCACCAAAAAAAGAATTGTTTGCATCTTGTAGATGTAATTGCGTATCTTTTGATGCATAGTCGAAAATATACCCTGTGACGGAGCAAGAACTCATACAAGGATGCCGAAAGCAAAATAGGAAAGCCCAACAAGAGCTTTTCAGTCGCTATTCCCCAAAATTCTTTGGCGTCTGTAGAAGGTATATCAAAAATAATGAAGAGGCAGAAGATGCTTTAATCGAAGGTTTTTACAAGGTGATGAGCAAGATTTCGATGTATTCGGGTGAGGGGAACTTTGAAGGTTGGATGCGCCGTATAATGGTCAATGAGTGTTTGATGAAATTGCGTAAAGCCAACCGTTTTAAGGTAGATGTGGAGTTGGAAAATGTAGAGGAGATTAATAAATTTTCGATAGAGAGCGAACTGGAGGCACAAGACATTTTGGATTTGTTGAATCAATTGCCAACAGGCTACAGAACGATATTTAATATGTATGTGATTGAGGGTTATAAGCACCGTGAAATAGCGGATGCGCTTGGGATAAGTATCAACACATCCAAATCACAGCTCATATTAGCAAAGAAAAAACTGAGAACACTATTGGAAGAAAGAGCGAGAATGGAGCGTTCTTGAAATGTGTTTAGAAACCGTCAAAAAATAATTTCCCGATTTTTGGTCAATAGTGCAGGAAAAGTGATTGACAATTAGATTTTTCAAACTATTCACCAAAATCCTAATCGGAAAGATATTTTTTGACCAGCGCTTATAAACAATATGATTATGGAAAACAAGGATAGAATAGAGGGGTTATTCCAGAGAAATGCTTATAAATTGGAGCGGAAGCCTTCCAATCGGGCTTGGTCTCGTTTGGAATCTCGTTTGGATAGAGATGCCCATCGGCCAAGGTTCCGTATCGTTCGTGGCTTTGGCCTAGTAGCGGCTTCTTTGGCTTTGGCGTTGATGGCATATACGGTTGTTTTTGTTGGACAAAGCCATTCTAATAAATCCTCTAAATGGGCGATGAACAATCTTGGTGTTGTCCCCACCGAGATTGAAATCTTATCATCAGAAGCAGACTCTGATTATTCTAATAATATGTATGCGATTGTTGAATATTCTAGGAGTTATTCCCCCAAAGCTATTAATTTCAACGAAGGGAAGGCAGGGCAACGCATCCTGACCCGTGAGGAACTGAATGGAAGCACATTACAGCCCATTTTAGAAAAGGGGGAAGAAGGGGTACAGTCAGATTCAACAAGTAATAATTCGAATGGATAGTTATAAGTGAGCTTCAACAATACATTTATGGGTATTCAGTGTAATTGCAAGAGATTTTGACTCATTCCCCAAGGGGATTCCTTTGTAACAAAATTTCCCAAAATGGATGCCCTTGGCACAAAATTTTTCATTCAGAATTAGTACCATTGATTCCTTTTTTGATGATGATTTGAGTATTATTGGAAAAAATCCTTTCCAATGAGAATCATCATTTTATTCCTATTGATTTCTTTTAGTCTTCCGACAAATACTTTTTCACAAAAAAAGAAAAAACAGAACGCTTCTAGCAAGGAAGAAAACCTATATCAAGCCTTAGCTTGGCGCAATATCGGCCCTTTTCGTGGTGGGCGTACCAATGCGGTCACGGGCGTGAAAGGCAATCCGCTCCTCTACTATTTTGGTGGTGTAGGCGGCGGTATCTTCAAGACAGAAGATGCTGGTATCTCTTGGAAGAATATCTCCGACGGTTTCTTCAAAAAAAGTGCTTCTGTAGGTGCTATCGAAATTGCGCCAAGCGACCCTAATGTGATTTATGTAGGAATGGGAGAACATGCTATCCGTGGCGTGATGACTTCACACGGAGATGGTATGTATAAAAGCACTGACGCAGGGCAGACTTGGAAGCATATTGGTCTACCCAATTCAAGGCATATCGGAGCTATTGTGATTCATCCTTCCAATGCTGATATAGTCTATGTGGGCGTACAAGGAGCACCTTATGGAACAGGGAAAGATAGGGGGATTTATAAAACCATTGATGGTGGTAAAACTTGGCAACAGGTTCATTTTGTCAATAATACAACAGGCTGTGCCGATTTGACTATGGATGCCAATAATCCTAGGATACTCTATGCGGGTATGTGGGATTATCAACGCAAGCCATGGCAGATTAGAAGCGGTGGAGCGGGTTCAGGCATTTATAAAAGTACGGATAGCGGGGCAACTTGGACACGTTTAGAAGGTGGTCTGCCCAAGGAGATGGGGAAAGTAGCTGTCGATGTTTCACCTAGTAATTCCAATCGCTTGTATGCCAATATCGAAGCAGAAAAAGGAGGCGTTTACCGCTCCGATGATGGCGGAAAATCTTGGCAACAAACCTACGACCATCGGGTATCGGTCGCAAGGGCTTGGTATTATATGGAGGTTTTTGCTGACCCTGTAGATGCCAATCGGGTCTATGTCCTGAATGCACCGATGTTGCGCTCGATAGACGGTGGCAAGTCTTTCGACCGAATCCCCAATCCACATACCGACCAGCATGACCTTTGGATTAATCCCGATAATCCGCAAAATATGATACTTGGGAACGATGGAGGTGCTTGCATTACATTTAATGGAGGACAGTCTTGGTCAAGCCAAAACAACCAGCCTACTGCTCAGTTTTATCGAGTCATTACAGATAATCAATTTCCCTATCGAGTATATGGTGGACAACAGGACAACTCAACGGTGTCCATAGCTAGTCGTACTAGGGGAGGTGGCATCGGAACAAGCGATTGGCATCCCGTTTCAGGTGGGGAGAGTGCGTTTATTGCTTTTGACCCTGACAACCCTGCTCTCGTTTATGGCAATTCTATCCAAGGATTTACGGATAAGTGGGACAGAAAAACAAAGAACGTCAAAGACATAATGGCGTATCCAGAAGTGATTTTAGGACGCAATGCGGAAGATATGAAATACCGCTTCAACTGGAACAATCCATTAGTGGCACAGCCGCAAAATCCTAAAATCCTTTACCATGGCGCTCAACTCGTTTTGAAAAGCAGTGATGGCGGACAGTCGTGGACAGAAATCAGCAAAGATTTGACCCGCAATCAGAAAGAAAAACAGGGAGATGGTTCGGTACCATTCACCAACGAAGGGGCCGGGGGAGAAGTTTACAATACCATCAGTTACCTGCAATGCTCTCCGCATAAAGCGGGTGTGATATGGGTCGGTACAGATGATGGATTGGTGCAGGTCACCCAAGATGAAGGCGCAACTTGGCAAAATGTAACGCCTAAAGGTTTGCCCGAATCGCTCATCAATGCGATTGAAGTGTCTCCTCATAATGCGGCCACAGCTTATATTGCCGTGACCCGATACAAATTCAATGATTTGAGCCCGATGATTTACAAAACGGATAATTTCGGAAAGTCATGGAAAAAAATCGTCAATGGTATCCCTGCTGATAATTTTGTTCGGGTCGTTCGGGAAGACCCTAAGGTGAAAGGGCTGCTTTACGCAGGCACAGAACAGGGAATGTATATCAGCACAGACGATGGCCGCCAGTGGAAACCATTTCAAAATAACCTGCCCGTCACGCCGATTACTGATTTGACCATACGGGACAATGACTTGGTGGCGGCTACAGCAGGGCGTGGCTTTTGGATATTGGACGACTTGAGTGCCGTACAACAATCCCTAGGACAGAAACTAGATAAAGCGCATCTATTCCAACCAAAGACAACCATAAAATATACATTGGGCGCACCGCCTACTGCACCGAGCGGCATGGGACAAAATCCAATGAATGGCGTTATCCTAGACTATTTTCTACCAGAAAACTGGCAAGATACATTTGAATTGAAACTAGAAATTTTGGATGCCTCCAATCAGCTTATCCGAACCTATTCGAATCAAAAAAATGAAGATTTCAAAACTTGGGAAGGAGGGCCACCGCCTAGCCCTGTACTACCTGCCAAGATAGGTGCTAATCGTTTTGCTTGGGATTTGAGGAAAGAAAACCTACCAGCCATTGACAATGTATTTCTATTTGGAGATTACAGGGGCAGCACCGTTGCACCAGATTTGTATTTGATCCGCCTTACGGCAAATGGGGAAATAAGCGAGCAAAAAGTGGAAGTGAAGGCAGAACCGAATATCAATATCAAGGCGAGTGATTATCAAGAACAGCAAGCAATGATGGACGAAATCGAAACCACGCTTCGAGACATCCACCAGTCTGTCAAGCAAATTCGAGTAGTCAAAACGCAGTTAGACGCTAAAATTGGATTGTTGAAAAAAATGGATGTTCCGACCGATTTGCTGGAAAAGGGCGAAGCAGCACTCAAAGTCTTCAAAACATGGGAAGAAAAGCTAATCCAACCTAAGCAACAAACTTTTCAGGATGTCATTAATTTTAGAAATAAACTCAATGCAGAACTATTGAGAGTAAGGGCGGTCTTGGATAATCCCGACCCTAGGGTGACACAAGGGGCAAAAGATGTTCTGAGCGGCAACTTGAAAGAGTGGCAAACATGGAAAAAGGAATACAATCGTATCCTGAAAGAAGAAATTGGGACTTTCAATAAAGCATATCATACAGCAAAATTGCCTGCTTTGATTGTGCCTGACAGGATGGAGTGATACGGTTTTCATTAAAATAAGATATGATAAATGCCTAATTGCTAGTCGATTCTATTGTCGGCTAGCAATTTTTTGATTGTTTTTAGTTAAAACTAAGTCTAAAACTAGATTCTATGTTAATTTATCGTTAACTTTGTGTAAAGAAATTATATAAAAGAAAAAAAATAAATCATGGCAAAGACAATTTTCAAAGAAAATCAAAGATGGAATCGTCCAGAATTAGTAACTATGATAGGCTTATTGTCAATAATGACGGCTTATCGTTTATTTGAAAAATTATTCTTGGTATCCAGTGCTCAATCTGAGGTGCTTCTAACATTTGGAGTATTAGCTGGATTGCTGACTACTTTATTCCTTGTTTTGAATATTCGGTTAAGGGTGTCTATTTCTGATAAAGAAATCAGATTTCAATATTATCCAGTACACTACAAGAAAGTGACGGTAAACTGGTCAGATGTAGAAGCTTGTGAGATAGTAGAAACGCCTTTGATGGCGGAACTAAGTGGTCAGAATGCTCATTTCTGTGTGAATGAACGCTATTATTCTGTTAGTGGGAGAACGGGAATGCGGCTTTATTTAAAAGATGGAAGTACTTATTTCATAGGGACTAGAAATCCACAAGCATTAACGAATGTAATCAACAACATTGAATTTTAGACAATACGATTTTATAACTACTACACAGAGGCTGAGGAGTGATTCTCGGTCTTTTTTTTGTTAAAGTTTTCTTAAAACGTTGTAGTTGTTTGTGTAATTGTAGGATTATTCGGGTTCTACTGATGAATCAACAATTATTAAAAATTATGGAAACTTTTTTGAAAAGATTATACTCATTGTTCATTGGAATGATATTACTACTCTCTTGGGTGTTTTTATTCCTGATTCCATATATTTTGTAAGCATAGTCAAACCCAAAAAGACACAAGGGGCTGCCTTTCAAAAGGCAGCCCCTTGTGTCTTTTTGGATGTTTTGCCTTATAATTTCGACCAATAATCTGCTACATCTGGGCAAGATTGTTTCATTACTTCTAGCATATTCTCTTCTTTTATTTCAGCTACTGCCTTATATTTTCGCTCTAGGCTGGAGATGCACTTATTGGCTTCTTCTATGACTTCTGATTGTTTTTCCTTTAGTTTTTTCAATTCTCCTAATTCTTGTTGTTGTGCCAATACTTGCTGCTTTTTAAATAATTCCAAGCTTGGAGACAAACAATTACACATAGATTTTCCTAAATCTGAGTATTGGGTTTCTTTGCTTGCTTTTTCCATTTCAGGATTTGAAGTTGAGGAATTTCCTTCCTGAGAAGAACAGGCGGATAGACAAAGAATCATGAAACATAAAAGTGCTTGTAATTTCATATTTTTATAAAAATATTAGAATGAACAGTAAGGGTCTTATGATTTGTTCGCGTGTTTTCTGCTGCGAAACAGGTGCAGCAAACAAGCTATATTTGTTGAATGAATGAATTGAAATGGATAGCACTGTATTACTACATCTGTGAGCGCTATGATAAACATTTGTGCTGGAATTGCCAAAGGTTTCGTAACTATTCGGGCAATTAAATCACTGGCGAAGAAATACTGATGATATAGCTTTTCCCGGTCACCGAAGAGGAAAACTGTGAAATATTGCGAGAACAAGCAACCCTATGACCGCCAGTAGACGCTTTTTTGAATATGGCAAATTCATTTGACTGATATAAGAAGAGGGCTGCTGAAGTGCACCCTTCAAAGGGGCTCATCGTCCAAGTTTTTGGCAAAATTTGACACTGCTTTGCCCCCTGGGCCTTGCAGCAATAGCCTTAGTCTTCATTCGCATTTCAAGTATGATTTTACAAATCTATTTCTTCACCTTTCTAATTGGCCAACACATTATGACAAGCATCCAAATGATATCTCTTGCTTTGATGGCGGGATTCTACGTTTTTGCAGGTATAAGCCATTTTCGCAATCCCAAGTTTTTTCTGAAAATTACACCTAAATGGGTGCCTGCCCCCGAAAAAGTCAACATCATTGTAGGAGTTGTTGAAATAGTCCTAGGTCTAGGCTTATTATATCCCTTGTCTAGAAGTGTGGCAGCTTGGGGGATTATCGCCTTATTGGTGGCCGTGTTTCCTGCCAATATATATCATTTTCAAAAGGCATTAACAAAAGGGAAAATGGTGATTCCTACCTTGATACGTCTACCCATACAGGGTTTATTGATTTGGTGGGCATATAGCTTTACCTAACAGCTAAAAGTATAAACTCAAAATTCGTTTTTTTATCCATACTAAAGCTATTTTTGCAAAAAAAATAAGCCCCTTATGTATCATAGCATATCAGATACGAATGAAAGTTTAGCAGATGTCGTCATCATTCCTTTTTTACAAGATGAGACCCTTGAGGAAAAACTCGGAGAATTGGCAGGATTCCTTGAAATCAGCCCCGCTTTTTTGGAGCGTGGATTCAAGGCAAACCAAGGCGAGATCAAGAATATATTGACGAGCACCAAAAAAGTGTTTTTGCTTGGTTTGGGCAAAACGGTCCACTTTGCGTCCATATCCAAAGCATTTAAGAAACTCTCCTATTCTAATCATCAAGAATTTGGAGACCGGGTTTGCTTAGATTTTGAATTTCTTGATTTTGAAACAACGATTTTCAAAGCGGCTTTGAACGGTCTTTATTTGGGAAGCTATGATGTACATCTTTATAAGACGGATGAAAAGAAAATACACGCATTGGATAAAGCCGATTTTGCGGTAGAAATTTATCATCCAGCATCAGAGGGAGAAGGCCTCGCCGATGCGATAGAGGAAGGCCTCGCCTTAGCAAAAGCCCAAATGCGTATCATGGATTTGATGAATGGGCCAGGCAATATGGTCAGACCAGAATCACTAGCCGACTGGGCGGTTGAATCAGGTTCAAAAAACGGTTTTTCTGTTAAGGTTTTTGACAAAAAGGCAATAGAACGAGAAGAATTGGGCGCATTGTTAGCGGTCGCTCGTGGCAGTGAGTTTGAGCCTCGCTTCATTGTGATGGAGTATAAAGGGGAAGGAGAAAATGTGCCTTCTATTGGTTTGGTAGGAAAAGGGGTCACTTTCGATACGGGCGGCTTGTCCATAAAAGGGCATCAAAACATGCACTACATGAAATCCGACATGGGAGGTGCGGCCGCCGTCTTAGGAACAATTGAGCTTTGTGCGCAACAAAAGCTACCCATCCATGTCGTGGCGATTGTACCAACAACAGATAATTGTGTCGATGCTCTTTCCATAAAACCTGGGGACGTCATCACGGGTTATAGCGGCAAGACCATTGAAATCATCGACACTGATGCAGAGGGAAGATTGATCCTTTCCGATGGGATTTCTTATATGCAACAGCATTTTGAAGTGGATTATTTAGTAGATTTAGCTACCTTAACAGGGAGTACGGTTCGGACGCTGGGTTATCAGGCTGCTGCTTTATTTTGTAACGATGAAGCCATGAGCCAAAAGTTGCAGCAGGTTGGAATGGAAACAGGCGAACGGCTTTGGCAACTGCCGCTCTGGGAAGAGTATTTTGCAGAAATCCAATCAGACGTAGCGGATATAAAAAACTTCCACGGAAAGCCGATGATGGGAGCGATTGTAGCCGCTAAGTTTTTAGAGTTCTTTACAGAAAAACATCCTAAGTGGGCGCATTTAGATATTGCTGGCGTTGCCTTCGGAGATTCGGGCGTATCTAGAGAGAAAAGCGGTACAGGATATGGGATACATTTAATGTATGAATTTATGAAGACTTTAGTTTGATAGATGAGAATTATAAGCTTTTGCGAAGCAAAAACGAACTCGGCGAAGCCGAATCTAAACTTTGGCTTCAGCCAAAAACTAAACTTATGACGAAATCATAACCTAATCAAAGAACTTATGGAAATCGCTTTGAACATTGTGATCGGCTTGGTTGCTTTTATCCATGTTTACATCCTTTGGTTTGAGATGTTTGCTTGGGAGACGAGAGGGCCGAAGGTTTTTAGAGGGTTTCCGAAAGAATTATTTCCGCAGACTAAAGCAATGGCAGCCAATCAGGGCTTGTACAACGGTTTTCTAGCAGCAGGATTGATATGGACCTTCTTTATCGAAGATGTAGAATGGAGTAGGAATCTAGCCCTATTTTTCCTAGCCTGTGTAGCTGTAGCTGGTATTTATGGCGCTATGACGGCAGATAAGAAAATTATCTTTGTACAGACAGTGCCGGCCAGCATTGGATTGTTGCTTTTATTGTTTTTTCTTTAAAATTCTAAGCTTTTGCGAAGCAAAAACAAACTCGGCGAAGTCGAACCTAACCTTTTGGCGATAGCCAAAAACTAAACAAAAGAACTTGATAGACGTATTACACATTAGCGCAGAATGTTATCCCGCAGCAAAGGCTGGAGGCTTAGGAGATGTGGTGGGGGCCCTACCGAAATACCAAACCAAGACAGGTTTGTTGTCTGCTGCCATCATCCCCAAATATCATACTCGGTGGGTCATGGCTCAAGACTGGGTGACGGTATACTCGGGAGTCTTTAGGATGCACGATTATTATGTGCCTTTTTCGATAGAACAAGAGGCAACGAATCAACTGGGTTTTCCATTGTTTGTCGCCAATATTCCTGGAAGATTTGACAGACCGGGGATTTATGCCAATCCTGATGGCGGTTGGTATCAAGATGAAGTAGAGCGGTTTTTGAGTTTCCAATTAGCGGTCTTATCTTGGTTGGAACAATGGAAAGACGGCCCAAAACTCCTGCATTGTCACGACCATCATACTGGTTTGATTCCTTTTATGGTAAAACATACGGTGGAGTATGGACACATGGCTGATACGCCAACCGTATTTACGATTCATAATGGGGAATATCATGGTTCATTCAGCTGGCGAAAGATGAATCTTTTGCCCTATTTCCATGAAAATTCTAAAGGTTATCTGGACTGGTCTAGAACGATTTGTCCACTAGCAACAGGTATCAAATGTGCTTGGAAATTGACAACGGTTTCTCCGTCCTATTTGAACGAACTGCGTCAAGACTCCAATGGTTTGGAGGGCTTGATTAGGAGCGAAGCACCCAAATCGCATGGCGTATTGAACGGTATCGACAATGAAGTCTGGGACCCTAGGACGGATAAATACCTAAGCCATCACATGAAAACGGATGATGTTGATACTTTCAAGCAGGAAAACAGGGAAATCTTATTACGTCGTTTTAATATCAATCCCGAATGGCCGATTATTACCTTTATAGGTCGATTGGTCAAAGAAAAAGGAGCGGATATATTACCCGATTTGATAGCTAGGTATCTGTATCACGGAGGACAGGCGAATTTCCTAATACTAGGAACGGGAGACCCACAACTGATGGCTCGATTTGAACACATGCGCCATTATTTGCACGGTCGATTTGATGCTGCGTTGGAATACAATGAAGGATTAGCACGCCTATTGTACGCTGGTTCGGATTACCTGTTCATGCCGTCAAGGGTTGAACCTTGTGGTCTCAATCAAATGTATGCTTTTCGTTATGGGACTGTTCCAATTGCCAGGGCCATCGGTGGCCTGAGGGATACGGTGATAGACATGGGCGAACCGGATGGTACTGGTAGAGGAATTCGATTTATGAATTTTAATTTGGAGGACATGTACCACGCATTGGATAGAGCGGTGTACACTTTCCACCAAAAAGACGATTTCAGGGCATTGCGCAAAAAGATAACAGAACTGGATTTCTCATGGGAACGTTCTGCTACTGAGTATATCAATATTTATAAACAACTAACAAATTTTGAGCGATGATTAAAATGGTCAGCATGATTCTAGGGGGGGGAGTTGGATCGAGACTTTATCCTTTGACAGAGCAGCGTTCTAAGCCAGCCGTCCCAGTAGGAGGGAAGTATCGATTGATTGATATTCCAATTTCCAACTGCTTAAATTCTGGAGTGAAACGAATGTTCGTTGTTACTCAATTCAATTCTGCTTCGCTCAACCAGCATATCAAGAATACCTATAATTTCGATATTTTTAGTTATGGATTTGTAGATATTTTAGCCGCAGAGCAGACCAGAATGGGGCACGAGTGGTTTCAAGGAACGGCAGATGCAGTGCGCCAAACGATGCGCCACATGGTCAACCACGATTTTGACTATCTGCTGATTCTCTCAGGTGACCAGCTGTACAAAATGGATTTTGAGGCTTTCGCCAAATATCACATAGAGAAAAAAGCGGATTTGACGATTGCCACCATCCCTGTGAAACCAAAAGAAGCTTCTGCTTTTGGTATAATGAAGGTGGGGAAAGGCATGATTGATAGCTTTATCGAAAAGCCTAGCCAAGATTTATTGCCTGATTGGAAATCGGACGTAAGTCCTGAGATGAAGGAAAGGGGAAAGGAATATCTGGCATCAATGGGCATCTATATCTTTAGCCGAAAGGCAATAGAAAAACTCTTTTCGGATTATCCTGAGGCAACTGATTTTGGAAAACAAATTATTCCAAATGCCATTTCAACAGGCATGACCGTTGCGAGCTACGAGTTTAAGGGCTATTGGACGGATATAGGAAATATTGAATCTTTCTTTGAGGCGAATTTAGAACTGACCAACGAAATTCCTGAGTTTAATTTCTTTAATGATGCCGCTAGTATTTTTACTCGTCCTAGAATGTTGCCACCATCCAAAATAATGGGGACTAAGATGACCAACGTATTGATAGCGGAGGGCGGGATTATTGAAGCAAAGAAAATAAAGCGCGCTGTTATTGGCTTACGGTCTTTTGTCGGGGATGGCACTACTATCGAGGAGGCCATCATCATGGGAAATGATTACTACCCAAAAGTAGAGAAAGATATCAAGGAAGAGGAGGGTATTCCTGTTGGTATCGGGAAAAAATGTAAGATTTCGATGGCGATTATTGACAAAAACTGCCGAATCGGAAATAATGTATCCATCCGAGGGAGCAAGGACATCGAAGATATGGAAACAGAAACCTATGTCGTGCGTGACGGGATAATCGTGCTTAAAAAAGGAGCCATCATACCCGACGGTACTAAGATTGGAAAATAAATTATTACAGAGTAAAGAGTAGAGATAAAAGATTAAAGTGGGCTTTCATCCTCTTTACTCTTTTATCTCTACTATTTTATCTATTAGACATTATTCTATTTTCGATTTTGGTAAAAACATTAGGCTATAAAAAAAATGATTTTCAATCTAATATCTAAAGACTAATTACTAATATCTGATTTTAGAATAAAATCTATTAACTACAAATAATGTCTGAAATTTTAAAGGCAATCATCCTAGGCTTAATACAAGGATTGACCGAGTTTTTACCTGTCAGTTCGAGCGGTCACATCGAATTGGGGCAGGCTATTCTAGATTTTGATTTGGGAGAGGAAGACCTCCTTTTTTCGGTGATTGTTCACTTAGCAACCGTATTGAGCACTATCATTATTTTCCGAAAGGATATAATAGAAATCATTCAAGGACTGCTAAAGTTTAAATGGAACGAGGAAACGGAATACACGATTAAAATACTACTGTCAATGATTCCAGTTGGCTTGGTAGGCATTTTATTGAAAGACCAGATAGAAAGCCTATTTGATGGTCGAATTTTCTTTGTGGGATGTATGTTAATTATAACGGGCTTGCTGCTGTTTTTGACAAAATATGCTTCGAGTATCCGAGAAGAGGGGAGAGCTGTCAATTACAAAGATGCCTTTATCATAGGTTTAGCGCAAGCTTGTGCGGTCTTGCCAGGTATATCTCGTTCAGGTAGTACTATTGCCACTGGATTGCTCCTAGGCGTAGACAAAGCAAAGATTGCCAAGTTTTCGTTTTTGATGGTATTAGCGCCAATAATCGGCGTGTCTATTTTGGATGTAAAAGATTTGATGGAAGCACCTAGCGCAACCGTTTCTTGGGCGCCATTACTAGCTGGCTTTTGTGCCGCTTTTGTTTCTGGTCTTTTGGCTTGCACTTGGATGATTAATATTGTTAAAAAAGGAAAATTGATGTATTTTGCTATTTACTGTTTCGTTGTAGGGGCAGTAGCGATGATTATGGCGTAGTCCTTTCACCAAACCAAATAATAATGGAGCCAGAGCCGAGGCGATTCAATTTTAAAGAAGGAGAAATTTTATTGGTAGATAAACCGATGTCTTGGACTTCTTTTGATGTGGTCAATAAAATAAGGTATAAACTTAAGTATCTCCTACAAGTCAAAAACATCAAAGTGGGCCACGCTGGGACGCTTGACCCTATGGCGACGGGATTGTTGATTATCTGTACGGGCAAATTCACGAAACGTTTGTCGGAGTTTCAGGGATTGCCCAAGGAATATACAGGTACAATTACCTTAGGCGGTTCTACTCCTTCTTATGATAAAGAAACGGAGGTTGATGAAACCTTCCCAACGGAGCATATCAATGCGGATTTATTAGAGCAAGCCCGTCAACAGTTCCTAGGGCCATTGGAGCAGTTGCCACCCATGTTTTCTGCTATAAAAGTGGATGGACAACCATTGTATAAGAAAGCGAGGAAGGGGCAAAAGGTAGAAGTCAAACCACGCCCCGTAGAGATTTTTGATTTTGATTTGACGAAAGTAGAATTACCAGAAGTAGATTTCAAAGTCACTTGTAGCAAAGGAACGTACATCCGTTCGCTAGCGCATGACTATGGTAAAGCAATGCGCTCCGGAGCGCATTTGAGTGCCCTGCGCCGTACGAAGATAGGCGATTATCATGTTGATGATGCTTGGGACTTGGAAGCCTTGATTGAACATTTATCTTCCTTGGAAATGGAAGAAAATGCCTAGTGTAATCCTACAAGGCTCTTCAAGGAGCGACGGGAATACGCGTCAGATTGTAGATGTACTTGCTCCCTTACTCGGTGCGGATATTATAAATCTCAAGGATTTGGAAATCCACCATTACGATTACAAGCATCGGCATCAGAACGACGAGTTTCTGCCTTTGATTCGCCGACTTGTCCAAGATTATGATACCTTTATTTTTGCAACACCCGTCTATTGGTATTCCATGAGCGGCATCATGAAAGTCTTCTTCGATAGGCTTTCGGATTGCTTACAAATAGAGAAAGATACAGGTCGAAAGCTAAGAGGCAAGCGAATGGCTGCTGTATGCTGTGGTTCTGAACCAATGCCTACAACAGCTTTCTTTACCCCGTTCCAATTGTCCGCCGATTATCTCGGAATGACCTATTTGGGTGATTTGCATACTTGGATAGAGGATGGGCTCGAAACATCTGTAGAGCTATCTCTAAAAGAGTTTGCTAAAAGAATTAAGACGTCTTGATCCCACCAAATTTATCTGCCCAAGCGAGCATCCCACCACGTAAGTTCAGAACATTTTTGAAACCAGCCTGCAATAAAAATTGCTGTGCCATAGCGGAACGTTGCCCAGAGCGGCAGTAAACGATGATTTCTTCTTCGAGATGGTCCTCTAAATCTGGAATAGTAGAAGGAATACTTCCTACGGGAATCAATTGGCCACCAATGTTGAATGCATTGTGTTCATTCGGCTCTCTCACATCTATCAATACGAAAGCATCCCCATTGTCCATTTTTTCTTTCAGTGCTTGAACGGTAAGTTCCATTATGCTTTATTTTTTTATTTTAAAATTCTTCTTCCTCATCGAAGTCAGGTTCACTTTCGCTGGAATTGTTATCGCTATCAGTTTCAGTGCTTTCACCTCCACTACTAGGCGTTTCCAAATCAGGAGCATTGACATCGGTCAAGCATCCTTCTGGAGGAGTTGAAGTCAGATAAACATCCATTTGTTCGCCCATTTTCATGAAGCGTCCCTCTTCAAAAGGCGGGATTTGCTTGTAAACATAGGCATTGTCGTTTTCTTCGCCGAGTACCGTACCAATATTCAAATTCAAACCACTCAGTAAAAACTTCGTTTCGCCATAAGTTCTACAAATCAAGTTGGGAATCTCCACCTTGCCCGAACCAGACTCTGCCACCACTAGTCCGACCGTGCTATACATCGGAACTTTGATGGATTTTAAGGTTTTGACCTGATTGGTGATCGTATCTCCGTCAATGATAAATTCCAGAACAGTGTTCTTGGCATCTTCGTACGGAATACGGGCGACAACCTCAGAGTTCAATCGGGCATTTTTCAAGGCATTAGCAACATCATTGTATTGCTTACCCCAAAGGGACTCCCCCGAACGATAAAGAGGAAATTCTGTCATCGGTGCATCCGCTCTATTGATAGTCAAGTAGATGTTCCGATTTTCCTTTACCCTTGAATTAGGATTTGGATTTTGCTCCAAGACCACATAAGGCTTCTTCGTAGGTTGGTAGCTCGTATCAATCACGATGGTCTTTAGTTTTTTATTTTTGGCGAGCTTTTGCGCCTTCTCGATATGCAGGCCCGTCAAATCAGGGACTTCTCTTGATTCGCCATGATTAGTATAGCATTTCAAACCCCAAAAAGTCAGGAACATAAACCCTAAGAACATCCCTATAATATAGGCGAAGTTTTTAAGGAAAATTTTACTTGAGATGAATAGGAAGAACTCCCTAAACCAGTTTTTTATTTTTTCCATTTTGAATACCAAATTCAATAATGTGATGTATAAAATCGAAGGGCTTATACCCGTTTACAGCCGCTTGATGGAAAATACACGTGGCAGGTGTCATACCTGGCAGTGAATTAACCTCAATAATGACTGTTTCAACTTTTTTATTGTCATAAACACGTACAAAAGCGTCGATTCGTGCGTAGCCTTCTACCTTTAAAATCGTAGCAGCTCGTTCCAAGTCTGCTTTTACCTTGGCTGCAATATACGCATATTCATCTGGATTAGAACCAAAGCGGGCAGGAGTGATATTTTGACCTTCCCCTGCTAGGAATTTTTCCTCTAAACTCAATATTTCACCGCCAGACAAAGCCTCTGAAGGTTCAAAAATCTCATATTCTATTTTCCCATTTTTGAAATGCGTCATCAGTCCCCCAGTGATTTCCATGAATTGGGAGGCGCCATTGGATTGAATTAATGCTTCCACCAAGACGACTTCTTTCCTAGGGAATTCCTCGTTGTGTTCCAAACCAAGCGATTGTCTCGCTTGTTCGCTTATGTTTTCTTCCTTTCGGAAAATAGTTTCTAGATATATCCGTAACTGCTGCTCATTTTTTACCATTAAAACGGCTGAACTACAACCGTCATCAACGGGCTTTACGATAAAAGGATAATCGAATCGCTGCTCTAAATCACGGAGGGCTTTTTCAGGGTTTCTATCGTAATCATTCTTGTGATACAATAACTGCTCTGTAACCACAAAACCATGAGATTTTAGTTGTTGCAGCGTATTGTATTTGTTGATGGTGATTTGAGAGGAATCAAAACCCGAACCGTTGTAAGGGATACCCCATTTTTCTAGATGTGTCTGAATAGTGCCATCTTCGCCAGGTCGACCATGCAAAGCGATGAATACACCATCTACCGATTGGGATAAATCCTCAAAATCAAGGGCTCTTGGTTCAAAAACGGTATTTTGATTGGTGTATTTTTCCGTTAAGGCAGCACATTCCTCTTTTATTTGTTCTACAATAGGATGCTTTTTGAAATGTAATATTTTATCTCGAATATCATCCGCATTGTCCTTCAATAAAAGGTTGTTGGGCAGTTGGTATAATTCGATATTGTCTGCACTTCCTGTCAAGAAAATAGGAATTGCCTCATAATCGGAAGAACTAGCGAGTTTTTCGAAAATATTACGACCACTCTCTACAGAGATATGTCGCTCAAAAGAGTAGCCCCCCATGATGACCCCAATCGTCTTTTTTCGGTGTTGTCCTTGATTGAGTGCTAGGATTTTTTGGTCTAATTCATAAAGAAGACCACTCCAAACAGGGATTGTATTCGAGGTACGGATTCTTTCCTGAATAGAAGTTCTAATAATATAAGTCAAAAACTGAGATGGATTCATCCCAATTTCAGCAGCCTGATGAAAGAAAAAGGAAGAAGGCAGCATGCCCGAAGTAGTGTTCGGGTCGTTTAAGAAAATCTTACCCTCATCGGTTATAAAACCGTCGATACGGGCATATACATTGAACTCAAAATATTCAAAAAGGCGTTGACATTCTTGGCGAATCGCTTGTATGGCTTGGTCAGGCAAATCAATCGGCGTCACTTTCCTAGAAAGGCCAGGCAAATATTTAGAACGATAATCAAATACCTCACTTCCTTTAATGATTTCAGTAGGAGGAAGTGCAACAGTCGAACCATCCTCTAATTGAGCCACAATACAAGAAAATTCCTTACCGTGGATGAAAGCTTCAACGATGGCTTTTTGTTCGGTTTGGTGACTGATGAGCTGGATATTGTCTGCTTCTGTTTTTTCAGAGCGATTATTTAAGAAAAGAAGCAGTTCTTCTGGATGATAAATGAGCTTACCTTCTACTGATATTGGGAAGCCAATGCCATCCCTGATGTCAATGATTTCCTGTACCGCTATCCTTTTTTCTTCCTGTGAGCGGGCTTGCCATTCTAGGGGAGAGATGTTTTTAATAAAAAATGCCTTATCGACCAAAGCTTCAAAATTACTTTGGTCGGCAGTTTCTTTGACGATGCTGACACCGATGGAAGAGCCTTGATTGGCAGGGCGAATGACAAGTGGAAATCGGATTTCTTCTTTGGCTTTTCGGTAGAAAGAGGAGGAATCCGTTTTATTGAGCCATTGTGTCCTGCTGATTTCAAAAACTTTGGGGCAGTCAAAACCACCTTTTTCCATTAGTTTTTTCTGATAAGCCTTATCCATCCCAATCGAACAAGCACGAATACCTGAACCTGTATAGGGGATGTTTAAGCTTTCTAGCAAGCCTTGTATCTGACCATCTTCTCCAAATTCACCGTGGAGTGAGAGGAAAGCGACATCAATTAAGTCTTTTAAATCGTGAAAATGTACTTTTTGACCTATAGCGTTCAATAAATCATCTTGCCCTTTATCTGCAACATTGGCTATACTTTCTACGTATATTTGAAAGTTGTTGGGCGAAGATGGGCACAAATGAGCGGGGGGATAAAAATCTCTAATTGTCCCCTTATATATATGTTCCCAATTTAGCAAGCACAAATTTTTATGAGAATCTATGAAAATAGGAATAGGCGTAAAAAGCGTTTTGTCTAGGTTGTCGTACACCGTACGACCACCTGCAAAAGCAATTTCCCTTTCCCTAGAAGGGCCTCCAAATAAAATTCCTACTCTCATTAAAAGTATAATTAAGCACTTAGCACATCAAAAACAAGGACAACATCAAAACGTTTGGCAAAATAAATGAATTACGATAATTTAAAGAAAAGAATAGATTCAATATTCGAAAAGTATATCGTCGGGCGTGTTTCTTTGTTATTGTTTTTGATAAGTCCACTTATGTGGAGTAAGCTAGAACAGTTTGACGATAGTATCGATTATTTGCATCCTTTTGTATGGCTGAAGGCTGCCTTGGTCTTCGTGTTTCTGATTTATTCTTACATCGTACCTTTTAAGCAGTTTAGAAAGATAAATGATTATCTGTTCTTTGTATATACTTTTCTTTTAACTGTTCAAGTTTATTTTTTTCAATTTGCCCAGTTCGCAGTCATTTTTCTCTGGCTGAATTTTATAATAATAAGCCTCACTATAAGTCGAAAAGAAATTCTTATTAATTATTACGCATTTTCATTTATAGTTGCCATCTTCTTTTCTGTATTATCTGGTATGCCAATAGGTCTGCATTTTCCTTATTTGGGGCATTTTATCATTCTGTTGGTATGTGTTGTAATCGGTATGAACAAAATGAAAATGCTAGATGAGTTTAAGCGATACGAAAGGACATTGGATGAAAAAAATGAAGAGTTCAACCTTTTTCTTCAGAATATATCTGCTATGGTGGTCGTAAAAGATGACAAAAATAATGTTGTCATGGCTAATCAAGCCCACTCTGATTTTGTTGGGAAACCATTAAACGAAATAGAAGGAAAGAACCTTGAGGAATTAATCTCTAAGGAAGAGGCACAAAGGTGTTTTGAAGAAGACCTTCAAATCATTAATAGTGATAAACCAATCCTTGGGAAGATAGAGCGATATGTTGGTAAAGATGGTGATTTAAGATGGTTGAGAATGAATCAAATCCCTTTTAAATCCCCGGGCTACAATAACAAAGGGCTTATTATAATCAGTGAAGACATCACGGATTATATGGAGACTAAGAAGCAATCTGAAGCGAATCTAATTATGTTTAGAAAGTTTTTTGAAAATGCCCCTCTTCCCATTGTTTTAACTGATTTTACAGAAGAAAGAAAATTAATTGACGCTAATAATGCAGCTGTGCATTTATTTGGCTTTCCTTATGATGAGCTATTGAATATAAAAGGGGATGATATTTCCCATGAGGAGGATAGAGGTATTTCCGCTTATGCGCTTCTGAAGGAGGATGATCAACAAGGGGATGTTTACAAATATAAAAAAAGGTATATCCACAAAAATGGCGATGTTTTATATTGTGATGCGATTACAACTGTAATTAGAGACGGGATGGGTAATCCGCTCATGATGCTTTGCATGTTAAGGGATATCACAAATGAAAATGAGCTAGATATAATAAGGAAAGAAAATGAGCAAGAGTTAGAGAAGAGCAATAAAGAGTTGGAGCAGTTTGCTTATGTGGTTTCTCATGATTTAAGGGAACCTCTTAGGATGATAACGAGTTATATCCAATTACTAGGAAGAAGGTATATTTCTAAATTAGAAGACAGAGAGGCAGATGAATTTATGGAATACGTGGTAGGGGGCGCCAAACGGATGGATCATTTGATACAAGACATCTTAGAATATTCAAGAGTCGGTAGAAAGAATAAAGAACTATCCATGATAGATCTGAATGAGGTGTATTTTATTGTTGTACAAAATTTGCGTTCCTCTATCAATGAAAAAAAGGCAGATATTGAGGCAGCTCTATTTCACCCTGTGTATGGAAATCGTACAATGATGATTGCTCTGCTGCAAAACTTGATTGGTAATGCCTTAAAGTATTCGCATCCCGATAGAATACCAGCGATACGGATAAGCCAAGTGTTAGATGGAGATAGTATGGTTTTGTCGGTCGAGGATAATGGAATAGGTATCGAAGCAGCACATTTAGAGTTGATATTTGCGGTTTTTCAACGATTACATACCAGAGAGGAATACTCAGGAACAGGCATTGGTTTGGCACTTTGTAAAAAGATAGTGGATAATATGGGGGGAGATATTTGGGTGGAATCCGAACCCAATAAGGGAAGCACTTTTTTTGTAAAAATACCGCTTGAGAAAGATGACGAATGAGCTTGAAATCGATGATGAAAAACCATCAATTAGATTTCTTCCAAAGCCACTGCTTGACAATAATCGGTATCCAACCCAAGACCGGGATAAAAAAAGCAATCGAAAAAGGATTGTGCCAAACCATTCTGAAGAAAGAACCCCACCCAAAACGAATGTGGACATCCTTTCCTTTGCTTTTCTTCCAAAGCCTGTCAAATTCTGAAAAGAGAACAGGCCAGCCAAAGGGTAAAAAGAATGGAAAGTACTTTAAGTTTTGTCGGAACGACTTGAAAAATTGAGACCATCGATAAGGCTTAT